>CAMLNJ010000285.1 GCA_946481225.1 uncultured Verrucomicrobiota bacterium
GCCGGACACCTGCGCCAGCGCGCGCCACGCCGCGGGGCTCTTTTGCGCGCGCGGCCATCGCGACGTCGTCTACTTGATCCGGTCGGATACCACGCTGGGAGATCACCGGGGGGCGGCCGCCTTCTCGGAGGAAGCGGGCCGGCTCGGCCTCCGCGCGCACGTCCTCACCGTCGAACCCCGCGCCGGCCTTTGCCGCACGGTCGATTTTACGCTGGCCCGGCGCCCCCGCCCCACCGGCTTCATGATCTATTCGAACAGCGACGCGATCACGCTCCTCTCGCATTTGCAGCACTCCGGCTGGCGCGTGCCGGCGGACATATCCCTGGTCGCCGGCTGGGCGGACAGCATCTTCAGTTGCACCGTCCCCTCGGTCGCCCACTACCGGATCGATGGCGCCCGTGCGGGGCAAAAAATCGCCCGGCTGATCATCAAGCAGATCGAGTTCGGTGCCACCGGACGAGTCGACACCGTATTGATTCCAGAGTTTGTGCCGGGTGGCTCGCTCGCCGAGCGCGCGACCGAGGAAGATCCGAACGCGGGGCGCTGAAAGTCTCATCGTTCGTTTCGCGGAGCCACGGCTACGGATCCTCCTCCGAAAAGTTGTCTATTAATTAGGCAATCTCGATGGGGGCCTGCGCCTTTGACAGTGCCGGCGCCCGCCTGACGATTTTTCCACCCTTCGCCGACGATATCGTCGGTCCCCCGCCCTCGCCCTCCTCGCGCACACCGCGCTCGCGGAAGCCTCGGCCCTTTCTTTGTCCCCCCGATGAAACCCCACCCAAAAATCGCCCTCGCCGCCGCTCTCGCCACCGGAGCACTGGTGACGTCGCTCAGCCTCTGGCTGTCCCCGTCGTCGCAACCCGGCGCCGCCACGCCCACCTCGCCCGGCTCCCATCCCGCGCCTCCGCCCCAAGCCGCCGTCTCGCTCGCGACGGGCGTGGTCGTCCTCGCCCAAGCCGAGCCCCCGAAACACGTCCCCGATCGCGAACTCTTCGGCAGCGCCTGGGCGACTTCCCCGCGCGCCGAACTGGGCGCCTTCGCCGCCTGGGCTTCGCGCTATCTCGAAGCCCCTCCGGCCGAGCGCGCCGCCCTTGAAGCCGAAGGCCTCCCCCTCGCCGCCGCGCGCCGCGAGCTGATGCTCCGGCTCATCCAGGATGATCCCCGTGCCGCCATCGCCGGCACGCTTCCCGTAAACGTCCGCCTCCAACTGCCGCCGTCCGTCGTCGCCCTCCTCGAGGAACGCGTTTCCGGCGAAGGAGACGTCTACCGCGTGATGGGCGTCGCGCTTCCCGGCTCGAAACACGTCGTCCCCACGATCCACCAGGCCCACGTCGACAACCGCGTGTATCAGGCCCATCCCTACGGCGACCGCGCCCTCACCCCCTCCTTGAAGGCGGTCTCCATCCACGGCGTCGCCCTCGACGGCCACCTCGCCGTCCTCGACAGCCCGGCGCGCAAGCTCGAGGCCGGCGAGACCGCCAAAGAGACCTCCGAGACCTGCATCGTGACCAACAACGTCGTTGTCGTGCCGAGGCCCGCCGAAAGCGAAGCCGCCGCCTCCGCGGCCGCCGCCGAGCCCCCGCCCGCGGAAAAGACCACCATGCTCGTCGGCCATCATGGCTACGTGATGTGCTGCCCCTTCTGCGCCGAGGACTTTGAAACCCGCCTTGAGCGCCTCGAGCGCCAGCAGTTCAGCGCCATGAAGGCTCTCGGCGCCATCGCCGCCGACGCCGACACGCCCCGCGCCCTCTCCTCCAGCGGCGTCGACGGCAGCGCCGACTACCCCGGAAAACCGCCCGCCTGGCTCACCCAGAACACGAACAACATGATCGTCATGCGTGTCGATTTTCCGGACTACCCCTACAACGGTTTCTCCGAGCAGTATCTCAACGATCAGGTCAATTCCTGCGGCTGGATGATCAACCGGTTCTCCTATGGAAAATCGCAGCTCTCCCCCGCGACCATCACCCCGGTGCTGCGCATGCCTCGCGACCGCTGGACGTATGACAACGGCAACTACTGGGGCGACATCCTCAACGACGCCCGCGCCGCCGCCTTCGCGCTCGGCTACAATCCCGACACGTTCTCCTGCCGCGTGATCGTCCACGACGGCTTTAGAGCCGGCGCCGCCGGCTGGGGCGGCGGCGGAGCCATCTGGTGCAACGGCAACGCCTCGGATCGGCTGCTTCTCCACGAATACGGCCACGTCTTCTGGCTGCCCCACGCGAACTCCTGGCAGGCCGGCGACGGAAATCCCCTCTCCCCAAGCCGCTGGCATGTCGAATACGGAGACGCCAGCGACCCCATGGGCGACGCCTGGAACACCAGCGGCTTCAGCGACTTCAACGCCTATTACAAAAACCTCCTCGGCTGGCTCCCCGACAGCGCCGTCGTTCCCGTCACCCACTCCGGCGCCTACCGCATCAACCAATTCGACGGCTGGGGCGACTGGACCAAGCCCGTCGTCCTCAAGATCACCCGCGACAACGATCTCGATCTCTGGGTCATGTTCCGCGGCGACGGCGTGCCCCAAGGCGCCTACAACAGCGGCGCCTACATCATCGCCGCGAACGGCGAGCGTTTCGGCGACTCCCATGTCCTCGACATGAACAACACCAACGACGGGACCTGGAACGCTCCCCTCGCGCAAGGCCAGGCCTGGACCGACGCCGCCTCCGGCATCACCATCACCACCGCCGGCCGCATGATGAATTCCTGGCCGCATCACATGTATGTGAAGGTGGAATTCCCTGCGAACTACCAGCACGGCTACCGCCCCCTCGTGAACGGCGGCATCTACGCCCTCCGCAACAAGAGCTTCAACCAGTTCCTCTCCGTGCCCGGCAACAGCGCCGGCAACGGCACCGAACCCGTCGTCGCCCCCTACACCGGCGGCGCCGAACAGCAGTGGGTCGCCCTCCGCAATCCCGAGGGCAACTACCGCCTCGAGCACAACGGCACCGGCAAGTTCCTCGATGTCCTCGGCAACGCGGGCGACAACTACGGGGAAATCGTCCAATGGGACTGGAACGGCGCCGACAACCAGCGCTGGGACGTAGTCAACTCCTGGGACGGCTACCTGAAGTTCCGCCATCGCAACACCAATCAAGTCCTCACCGCCGACACCGCCGCCGCCAACAGCGGCGACGTTATCCAGTATGACGACTTCTCCGGCGACGAGCAGAAGTGGGAACCCTACCTCGTCGGCATCAACAACGGCACCTATCGCCTCGTGCCCCGCCACGCCCCGACCCGCGCGCTCGCCCTTCGCGACCGCAGCTCCGCCGTCGGCGCCCAGGTCGAGCAGCAGTTTTGGGCGGGCGGCGCCTGGCAGCGCTGGACGATGCTAAGCGTCGGCGGCGGCCAGTTCCGCATCCACCCCGAGGGCCAGCCAGGCGTCACGCTCGCCATCTCCGGCGCCAGCACCGCCGACGACGCCTCCGCCGTCCTCGAAGCCTACACCGGCGCGAGCCACCAGAAGTTCACCTTCGTCGCCACCGGCATGGGCTTCGTCCGCCTCACCCCCGCCCACGCCCCCTCCATGTGCCTCGACGTAAACGCCTCCGGCACCGACGCCGGCGCCGCCATCCAGCAACGGACCTACCTCGGCGGCAACAACCAGCAGTGGCGCTTCATCGACTCCAACCTCTGAACCCCCGGCCCCATGAAACTCATTTACCCTCTCGCCGCCGCGGCCCTCGCCAGCCTGCTCCTTCCCGCGGCCCACACCCAGCAGGCGCTCTCCATCGGCCCGAAACACCGTTACCGCTTCGACAACGCCTCCGGCTCCCTCGCCGCCGGCGCGCAGGTTCTCGACTCGGTCGGCGACGCCCACGGCGTCGTCCGCGGCGGCGGCGCCTCCGCCACCGGCTCGGGCATCCGCCTCCCCGGCGGCTCGTCCGCCACCGCCGCCTACCTCGATCTCCCCAACGCCCGCGTGTCCGGCTCAGCCGAGATCTTCCCCGGCTTCTCCGCCGCCACCTACGAGGTCTGGATCACCGTCCACAGCACCCAGGCCTGGGCACGCATCCTCGACTTCGGCGGCAGCTCGGTCGACGAGGTCGCCAACATCGGCGGCACCTTCAACGGCTCCGACTACCTCATGGTCAGCGCCGCGGTCGGCACCACGAACGACATCCGCTTCGAGCGCGGCGGCGACGCCCTCTTCGGTGGCGCCACGCAGGACGTCGCCGGCGCCACCGCCGTGGGCGTCCGCATGCACATCGCGGCGACCTACGACACCGCCTCCTCGGCGTGGAAGCTCTATAAGAACGGCGCCCCAATCGCCTCCATCCCGACCCACCTCGGCCCGAGCACCATCGACGACCTCAACGTCTGGCTCGGCCGCTCCAACTGGTCCGGCGACAACAACACCGACGCCACCTACGACGAGTTCCGAATCTACGACTACGCCCTCGACGCGCAGCAGGTGCTGGGCAATTACCAGGCCGGTCCCGATGTCATCACGCAGGGCGGCGGCGACCTGATCGCCCCGGTCTTCAACCCGAGTTCCCTCACCCGCCCCGACGGCGGCTTGGGCGTCCCCTACTCCGCCAGCATCGCCGGCACCGCCACCGACGCCACGCCCGGCGACAGCATCACCTACAGCAAGATCAGCGGCCCCGCCTGGCTCTCCGTCTCCGCCTCCGGAGCCCTTGGTGGCACGCCCAACGTCAGCGGCGCCAACGCGTTCGTCGTCCGCGCAACCGACGCGGCCGGCAACTATGACGAGGCTCCGCTCTCCATCACCGTGACCGGCGGCGAGCTCCCCGCGGGCTGGACCGGCGCCGACATCGGCTCCGTCGGAGTCGCCGGCCAGAGCTCCTATGCCTCGGGCACCTACACCGTCAGCGGCTCCGGCGCCGACATCTGGGATACGCAGGACGCCTTCCGCTAC
>CAMLNJ010000286.1 GCA_946481225.1 uncultured Verrucomicrobiota bacterium
CAACGCGCCGCTCCACCTGCTTACGCCGGCCTGCGCCGCCTGGGCCGCGGAGATGGTGCCGGTGGACGGTCGCCCGAGCGCCTACCTTTGCCGCGACTACGCCTGCCAGCGCCCGGTGTTCGACGCCCGGGCCTTGCGCGAGCTCCTTTCGTCCTGAGGGCGGCCGGGGCTCGTGTCCCCTGGCTAGGGCTTCGTAGGCGTTTACTTCTCCGGAAACGCCTCGCGCCCAGGTGGGCGATCACGAACTGTAACAACCGGATCAGTGCCCCAGCTCCTTCATCAATTCCCTCCGTTTTGGCCAGTTAAGAACGAGTCTCCCGTTGGCTCGGCGCTTGAACTTCGGTTCCACCCCGCTTAGCTCGGAAAATCTCCCCGTGCGCACCCCCGCCCGACCCCCGATAGTATTCGCGATGGCGAACCAACGTTTGAATGCCCGCATCGTTGTTTCGCGCATCATCGATGTCCTGCCATGAAGATCCTTGCCGTTGAAGATGATCCCGTGGCCAACGCCCTCTTGGTCCGCACGCTCAGTAAACTTGGGCATGACGTCGTGACCGTCTCGGACGGCGACGCGGCGTTCGAGCTTCTTTCGAAAGACCCGGTGCGCGTGGTGGTCAGCGACTGGGTGATGCCCAAGCTCGACGGACTCGAGCTCTGCCGCCGCGTCCGTGCGCGCGTGGGCAGCGACTACGTCTACTTTATCCTGCTCACCAGCCAGCTTTCGTCGGAGATAAATCAACGCGAGGCCATCGAGGCGGGGGTCGACGACTTCCTTAGCAAGCCGCTCGTGACGCAGGAGATCTGGATGCGCCTGCGCGTCGCCGAGCGGATCCTCCGCTACGCCACGCAAGTCCAGCAACTCGAGGCGTTCCTGCCGATTTGCGGCTACTGCAAGAAGATCCGCGACGACAAGAACTACTGGCAGCAGATCGAGAGCTACATCAACGCCCGCACCGGCACCGATTTCAGCCACTCCGTCTGTCCGGATTGCTACACGCGCATCATCGTGCCGGAGTTGGCGCAACTGGGCCTCAACCCGAACTCGCTCCCTTCGGCGAAGGCCGCCGCCGCTTCCTGCGCAAACCACGCCACGCCTCGTGCCCGAAGAACGCATTAACCGTCTCGAAGAGCGCCTCGCCTGGCTTCAGCGCCATGTGACCGAGCAGGACAAGGCCATGCTGGACATGTCGCGCCAGCTTGACCGGGCCCTCGCCGAACTGCGCTTGCTGCGTGATCGCGTCGCCACCGGCGCGGGCGCCGCCGCCGAAGCCCCGCTGGACGAGCGGCCTCCGCACTACTGAGAGGCGGAAGTCGTGGCCGCGGTCGTGTTGGCCGTGCCCTTCGCTCGTGGGCGTTTTTCAACCCGGAGAGGTTGGCACGGGCGATGCTATTTCCCCGGTGTTCTTACAAACGCTTCCCTGCCTCGGCAGGGTTTAGGGGTAACATGGATGTCCGGCCTTTGCGCCGGGCAATGAAAAGAAAAGGGCCCGCCGTTTAGGGGTAATCGGCGGGCCCTGCTTTTTTGCCTGTAGCGCGCGAGAGTCGGTGAGCCTAGAACCGGCGATAGCCGCGACTCATCTCGAGCAACCTGCTGAACATCTGCTGATCGCGTCGGCCGCTTGACGCACCTTCCAGGTGCGCCTTCGGGCCGCCGCGATCACCATCTGCCTCACCATCTTGCCCGATCTTTCGCCGGGGCTATCGCCGGATCTAGGGTGAGCCGTTCCCAAGGCCGACGGGCGGGACGCCCATGTCAGGGAATGTGTCGTTGGTTTCGACGAAGCGTGCGCGTCCGCCCGCTGCGGCGCGCGTTTTGGCGCCGGGCTTGCGGGCGCCGACGCGCGACGCAGGCTCGGGCGTATGAGCGACGCGACCGCGTTTCCCCAGCACATCATCGCCCGCAAGCGCGATGGTCGCGAGCTCACCCGCGGCGAGATCGCGGCCTTCGTGCGCGGGGCGACCGAGGGCACGTGGGCCGACTACCAGCTCGCCGCGCTGCTCATGGCGATCTTCCTTCGTGGCATGACGGCGGCCGAGCGCGTGGCGCTCACCGAGGCGATGATGCGCTCCGGCACCGTGGCCGATCTCTCCCACGTGCCGGGCGTGAAGGTCGACAAGCATTCCACTGGCGGCGTCGGCGACAAGGTGTCGTTGCCCCTCGCCGCGATGGTCGCGGCCTGCGGCGTGCCGGTGCCGATGATCTCCGGTCGCGGGCTCGGCCATACCGGCGGCACGCTCGACAAGCTCGAGAGCATCCCGGGTTTTCGCGTCGGTCTCTCGCTCGCGGAATACGGGGCGCAGGTCGGCCGCGTGGGCTGCTCGCTCATCGGCCAGACCAAGGATCTCGCTCCGGCCGACAAGAAACTCTACGCGCTCCGCGACGTGACCGCGACCGTCGAGTGCCTGCCGTTGATCTGCGCCTCGATCATGTCGAAGAAAATGGCGGAAGGCATCGATGCGCTCGTGCTCGACGTGAAAGTCGGTCGCGGCGCCTTCATGAAGACGCTGCCCGAGGCGCGGGCTCTCGCCGAGGCGATGTGCGAGATCGGCAACGCCATGGGCCGCCCCACGCGCGCGATCATCACCCGCATGGAACAGCCTCTCGGTCGCGCCGTGGGCAACGCCGTCGAGGTCGCGGAGAGCATCGCCTGCCTCCGCGGCGAACCCGGCGCGGAGGATTTGATGGAGGTCACCTACGCGCTCGGCGCGGAGATGTTGCTTCTCGGCAAAGTCGCGACCGATGCCGCCGAGGCCCGGGCCAAGTTGGAGCGCTCCATCGCGAGCGGCGCCGCCTTGGAGAAGTTTCGCGAAATCGTGGCCGCGCAGGGCGGCGACCCGCGCGTGTGCGACGACCCCGTCGGCGTGTTACCGCGGGCGAAGTTCACCGCGGAGGCGCGCGCGTCGAGGGCGGGCTTCGTGGCCGAGGTCGACGCGATGGCGGTGGCGCTGGGCGCGCTGCGGCTCGGCGCCGGCCGGGTGAAGGCAGAGGATTCGGTCGACCATGCGGTGGGCTTCACCCGCCTGGCGAAAGTCGGCGAACGCGTGGCGGCGGGCGACGTGCTCGGCGTGATCCACGCGAGCCACGAGGACCAGCTCGAGGAGGCGCGCGCCTGGCTGGAGGACGCGGTGGCGATCGACGACGCGCCGCCCCCGGCGGAATCGCTTATCGTGGAACGGGTCGAATAGGGCGCGGGCGGGGTGATTTGGATTTCGCCTCGATAATGCGGAGGGCTGCGGCTAGCCCCGGGTCCGCTTTCGCCTCCCGTGAAACTGGTCCTCTTCTTCGCCGTCTCCGCCATTCTCCTCGTCCTCGCCTATCGGTTCATGGGGCGCTTGCTCGTGCGCGTGGCCGGGCTGCCGAAGGAGGAAACCGAGCGCACGCCGGCGCATGCGCGGCGCGATGGCGTCGACTACGAGCCGGCGCGCTGGTCCTGGCTTTTGCCGCAGCACTTTTCGGCCATCGCGGCGGCGGGGCCCATCGTCGGCCCCATCCTGGCGGCGACGTGGTTCGGTTGGCTCCCGGCCTGGCTCTGGATCATTTTCGGGGCGATCTTCATCGGCGGCGTGCATGACTTTTTCACGCTCGTGGCGTCGGTGCGGCACGCGGGCAAATCCATCGCGGAGGTGGTGCGCCAGCACATGAACCGCCGCTGCCATCTGCTGTTTCTCGCGTTCGTATGGGTGTCGCTCGTCTACGTGATCGTCGCCTTCGCGGACGTGACCGCGGGGGCGTTTTCGGCCGCGGGTCCGGCGGGCGGCGGCGACGCGCCCGGGCCGGCGGTCGCGACCTCCTCGATCCTGTATCTCGGGCTCGCGCTGCTGATGGGCTGGACGATGCGCGCGACCAAGCTCGGGGAGGGCCGGGCGCAGCTCATCTTTCTGCCGCTCGTGCTGCTGGCGATCATGGCGGGGCCGAAGATCCCCTTTGATCTCGCGGCGTGGCTGCCCGCGGGTTGGAGCGTGGCCTCCGCGTGGAACGTGATCCTGCTCGGCTACTGCCTGCTCGCGGCGTTGACGCCCATGTGGCTGCTCATGCAGCCGCGCGGGGCGCTGGGAGGCTACTTTTTGTATGTGGTGACGGTGGCCGGCGTGCTCGGGGTCTTGATCGGCGGGCTGAGCGGCAAACTCGATTTGCAGGCGCCGGCGTGGACGGACGCGGCGCTATTCTCGAACAAGGGGGCGCTGCCGCCGATGTTCCCGGTCCTGTTCATCACGATCGCTTGCGGAGCCTGCTCCGGGTTTCACGCGATCGTGGCGAGCGGCACGACCTCGAAACAGCTCGACCGCCTCGCGGACGCGAAGCCCGTGGCCTACGGCTCGATGCTGCTGGAGGCCTTTTTCGCCTGCATCAGCCTGGCGGCGGTGATGATTCTGGCCAAGCCGAGCGGCCGGCCCGACGCGTTGTTTGCCGACGGCGTGGCTCTTTTCCTTCATCACGCGAGCTTCGGCTTTTTGCCGCTCAAGGTGGCGCACGGCTTCGCGTTGCTCTGCTTCGCGACCTTCATCTTCGACACGCTCGACGCCTGCACGCGGCTCGCGCGCTACGTGCTGATGGAGCTGCTCGGCTGGAAGGGGACTTTCGACGCGTTGCTGGCGACGGGGCTGACGCTGCTGGGGCCGCTCGCGCTGGCCTTGCTGCCTCCGGCGGAGCTGGACGGCAAGGCGCTGCCGCTGTGGCGCGTGTTTTGGAATTTGTTCGGCACCTCGAACCAGTTGCTGGCGGCGCTGACGCTGCTCGCGTTGACGGTGTGGCTGTATCGGCGGGGGCGTGGCGCGTGGCTCACGCTCGGGCCGGCGGTGCTCATGCTTACCGTCTCGATTTGGAGCCTGTCGCTGATGATCCGCACGCATGTGGACCGGCTGGAGGGCGTGAAGCCGCCGGC
>CAMLNJ010000287.1 GCA_946481225.1 uncultured Verrucomicrobiota bacterium
GCCGCAGTATTCGGCGCATTGTCCCCAGAAGTAGCCGGGCTCGTCGGCTTGGAGCCAGAGGTGGTTGCCGCGGTTGGGGATCATGTCGACCTTGCCGGCGAGCTTGGGAACCCAGAAGGAGTGGATCACGTCCTCGGTGCGGAGGTTCACGCGCACGGGGCGCCCGGCGGGGACCACAAGCTCGTTGGCGGTGACGAGCTGGCCGGAGCCGTCGATCTGCTCGGAGGGGTATTCAAACTGGAACCACCATTGCAGGCCGCGGGCGTTGACCTCGTAGGCGTTGGCCCGCTGCTCCTCGGGCACGTCGTAGCTATACCAGATGCCCTTGAGGGTGGGCACGGCGATGATGACGAGGGCGCCGATGGAGGCGGCGATAAGGCCGAGTTCGACGAGCGGGTTGCCGTGTCCCTGATGCGGGTCGGCGGGCTTGGTGCCCTCGTTTTTGCGGACCCGGAACTTGAACGTCGCGTAGGCGAGGACCGCCGCGACGATGACGAAAATCGCCAAGGTCACCCAGACGGTGGTGTAGAAGACCTCGAGCTGCGAGCGGGCGACGGGACCTTTCGTGTCGAAGGTCGACTGCGGGCCGTGGATCCATCCGCCCGTCAACAAGGGCAGGGCGAGAATGGCCAGCGAGGTCGCGGCGCGGCGCAGGGTATGAACTGGGCGGAAACGCATGGTCGTGTGGTCGAAAAGGGAGGCGGGTCTAAGTGCCAAGCGGGCGAGAGTCCGGAGGCGGAGAGTCTAAGCAAGCTAGAATCGGAGACTCGATTTTCCACTCGTCTCTTGGCGAAATGCTCCGGGGCGCGAGTTATTAGACAAGGTAACGCCGGTGTAAGCCCGCCTAAATCCCCGTGTTCCCCGCCGGATCCCGAGGTGACGAAACGGCTCCGGGCCGGAACGGACCGGGCCTGACGGCTCGCGGGGTTGGCAATTTTTGCGCGACGTGGAGGCGAAGGCGGCGCCGGGCGAGGTGTCGCCGAAAAACAGAGCGCCGGTTCGCTTCGGCGAAAAGAAGTTCCGGCAGACGCCGCACATTTTTCTGATTCGCTGGCTTGCTCGGACATCGCACCGGAGAGAAACCCTTGGTGGTAATGCGAAGCGAACTCGCGCAGCGTCACTGGGAAACCGCCGTCAAGGACTTGGCGAGGCGCGTGAATTTCGCGAGTTGGCTGGAACGTGTCGCCCCGCTGTTTTTTGCGCTCGGCGTGGGGGCGGGCTTCGCTGCCTACGGGTTGAGGCGGGTTCGCTGGGACTCGTCGGAAGCGTGGGCTTGGTGGTGCGGCGCGCTTGTCTTGGGCGGGGTGGCGGTGAGCGCGTGGGCCTGGTGGCGGGCGCGCGCCGGTTTTTTTGGGGAAGACGACGCGCGGACGCTGCTCGAGCATCGGCTGAACTTGGATTCCTCGTTGAGCGCCGCGGCGGCGGGAGTCGGCGCCTGGCCGGCGCCGCGCCCTTTGCCGCCGACCTTGCGGTGGCGCGGACCGGCGATCGTGGGCTGGCTCCTCGGAGCGGCCTCGCTGGCCGTCGCCGGGGCGCTTTTGCCGGTGCCGGCGCGCGCGCCCTTTGATCGGGTGCACGCCACCGAAAAGCCTCCGGCGCTGGCGCAGACCGAGGAATGGCTGCAACAGCTCGCCGAGGAGAAGGTGGCGCAGCCCGAGGACGTCGACAAGCTGGCGGAGCAGGCGCGCGGGCTCGGCGAGCGCACGCCGGAGGAGCGTTATTCGCACTCGGCGCTCGAGGCGGCCGACACGCTGCGTTCCCAGACGGCGCAGGCGATACGCGGGCTCGGATCGAATCTGGAGGACGCGGCCGCGGCGCTCGAAGCGCTCGAGCAGCCGGCGGGGCGCTTGAGCGATCAGGAACTCGGCGCGGTCGCCGCGCGCCTGGGAGAGGCCCTGCGGGGGTTGCAGGAAGGCCCCCTCTCGGCGCGAGAGGAGTTGATGAAGAAGCTCGGTTCGGCGGCCAACGCCGCGGGGCTCCGCAGTCTTTCGCCCGAGCAAGCCGCCCAGTTGCGGCAACAACTCGCCAAGGCGGGGCGCGCCGCGACAGGCGTGCTCGGCGCAAGCGGGGCGGGAGCGTCCGTGGCGACGGCGGATCCGAACCGGCCGGTGCGCGTTGGCGGAAAATGCGGCGGCAAGTGCTCCGCCTCGCGGAACGGCGAACCCTGCGACGGCGGTTGCGAGCATGGGAGCGGAATCGTTTCCCGGGGCCCGGGGCACGCGCCGTTGATGTTTCGCGACGAGGCGAGCGCCGCGGGGGAGGGCAACACGGAGACCGTGAACGCCGACGATCTTTCGCGCGCGGCCTTGGGCGAGTTGCTCGGCATGGAGCGCGGCGAACACGAGTTCGACCCGAAGAGCTCCTCCGGACCGACGGCGGCGGGCGCGGTGGCCGCGCCCGCGCAAGGAGGCGAAGTCGTCTGGGTGGATCGTCTGACGCCGCGGGAGAAGGCCGCGCTGAAGGAGTTTTTCAAGTGAAGCCCGCCGTTCCGAATCGAGGGGCGAGGACGCCCGCCGGTTCACAAGCGCTCCAAACTATCTCAAATACCAACCATGCCGACCACGCCGCTGACCGACGTCGAAATCTCCACCGCGAAAGAGCGCTTCGAGCGCCTGCTTACCGCGCTTGATTCGGTTCTCTTCGGACAGCGGGCCTTGCTGGAACTGGTCGTGGTGGGCGTGGCCGCGCGCGGGCATATCCTGCTCGAGGGGCTGCCGGGGCTGGGCAAGACCGAGCTGGTGAAGGGACTGGCCCACGCGCTGGGCTTGGACGCGCGGCGGGTGCAATTCACGCCGGACCTGCTGCCGGGCGACATCACCGGCAATCCGGTGCTGCAGGAAGTCGAGGGGAAGCGCGCCTTCGTGTTTCAGCGCGGGCCGATTTTCGCGAACATCCTGCTGGCGGACGAAATCAATCGCGCCTCGCCGAAGACGCAGTCCGCGCTGCTGGAGGCGATGCAGGAGCGCCGGGTGACCGCGGGAGGCGACACGCACGCGCTGCCGGAGCCGTTTTTCGTGCTCGCGACGCAGAACCCGATCGAGCTCGAGGGCACCTATCCGCTGCCGGAGGCGCAGCTCGACCGGTTTCTCTTCAAGATCGAGGTGCATCGCAATCCGCCGGAGGTGTTGCAGCGCATCGTGCTGGCGCGGGAGATCGGCGTGTCGCCGACGGTCTCGCCGGTGATGAGCGCGGCGGAGTTTTCCGAGCTGCTCGGCTGGACCCGCCGGGTGCATGTGCCGGAGTCGGTGGCCGGCTACATCGCTCGTCTGGTCAACGCGACGCATCCCGGCGAGTCGGCGGCGTCGGCGGGCGTGCGCTACGGGGCGAGCCCGCGCGCGGCGCTGGCGCTGGCGGCGGCGGCGAAGGCCCGGGGGCTGCGCCACGGCCGCGCGCACGCCAGCCTAGAGGACGCGCAGGCGGCGGCGCGGCCGGTATTGACGCATCGGATACTGCTCGACCATTCGGCCCGCCTCGACGGGGCGACGCCGGGGCAGGTGGTGGAAAAACTCCTGGCCGAGGTGCCGGTGCAGGCCACGCCGCTGCCGAGTTCGCTCTCCCTCGCCGCCGCCAAGATCCGCTGACCCGCTTCGCCGCCACGCATGAGTGTCTCCCGCCTCGCTTCGCTCCTTGTTGTCGCCGTTTTCGCCGCCGGGCCGCTCCGGGCGGGCGTGCCGGGGCCCAATGTCATCGGCCTCGCCGACGAGGTGCCGGCGCACATCGAGGTGCGGCCGGTGGCCGAGCGGTGGAGCGGGCAAGGCTTCATGCCCTTGCGCGTGCGCATCGAAAACCGCGGGAACGAGCGCCTGAGGTGGGATTTCTCGTTCACCGCAGGCCTCGGCTACGGCGGGGACTCGTTGCGTCGCGAACTAGCTTTGTCAGCCGAGAGCCGGGAGGTGGCCGAGACGGTGGTTTTTCTACCGGGCGCGGGGGTGGCGCCGTCCGGCCAGCGGACCACGGTGAGCGTAATGCCCGCCGGCCCCGGGGCCCTGGGACGCGCGGCGTATATGCTGCACGGCAACACCGGTGCACCGGTGGTGGCGACCGCGACCACGGCGGCGACGGAAGGGGCATTGTTCTCCGCGACGCACGGCTCGGCGGGGCCGACGACGGAGATCACCGTGGTCGAGGCGGCGCTGTGGCCGGCGGATTGGCGGGTGTGGTCGCCGTTCCAGCGCGTGGTGCTGGGCGACCAGGAGTTCGAGCGCATGGACGGAGCGCGCCGCGCGGCCTTGCGCGAATGGGTGGCGATGGGCGGCGTGCTGGATCTGTATGCCGCGAAAGGGAGCGGTAAAACCCGCCAGGAAAGGCACGGGCTCGGCGTCATTCGCGTCAACGGACGCACCTTGGCCGAGGAGGCGGCGGATCCGGCCAAACCCCTGATTTCGCTGCCGACGCGCGACATCGCCGAATTGCGTCGCGTGCGCGGCGTCGAGGTGTCGCCGGAGCGCCGGGATTCGCTGCGGCTCGATTCGGGGGCGCTTGGGATCGCGTTGTTTCTGCTGGCCTTCGGCATCGTGGTGGGACCGGTGAATCTGTTCGTTTTCGCGCCCTCGGGCCGGCGGCACCGGCTGTTTTTCACCGTGCCGGCGATATCGCTCGGCGCCTCGGTCCTGCTGGCCGGATACATCGTGGTGAAGGACGGTTTTGGCGGCGAAGGCGCGCGGACCGGCGTGGTGCTGTTGTTGCCGGAGGAAAACCAGGCGGTGGTGACGCAATTCCAGATAAGCCGCACCGGCGTGTTGCTCGGATCGACTTTCGATCTGGCCGACGACGTGGTGATGGAGCAGGAGGGCACGAACATCGAGTTCGGCTACGCGAAGGCGGGACGTCCGGACAGCTATGAACGCACGGGCGGACGGGCCGGCGGCGACTGGCGCGCC
>CAMLNJ010000288.1 GCA_946481225.1 uncultured Verrucomicrobiota bacterium
GAGTTTCTGAAAAACGCCCATGACCTCGACGGACGTCTTGCTGTCGAGATTACCGGTGGGCTCGTCGGCGAGCAGCACCTGGGGATTGTTGACGAGGGCGCGGGCGATGGCGACGCGTTGCTGCTGGCCGCCGGAGAGCTGGGAGGGCAGATGGTCGGCGCGTTTGGCGAGGCCGACGATCTCGAGGGCGGCAAGGGCGCGGCGCTTCATCTCGTCGGCGGGGACGCGCCGATGGGCGTAGAGCATGGGCAGCTCGACGTTCTCCAGCGCGGTGGTGCGGGGCAGGAGGTTGAAGCCTTGAAAAACGAAGCCGAGCTTCTGGTTGCGAAGGTCGGCGCGGGCCGGGCGATCAAGCGTCGACACGTCGATGCCATCGAGGTGATAGCCGCCGGAGGTGGGGCGGTCGAGGCAGCCGAGGGTGTTCATGAGCGTGCTCTTGCCGGAGCCGGAGGCGCCCATGATGGCGACGAACTCGCCGGGGTGGATATCGAGCGAGATGCCGCGCACCGCGTGGACCTCGAGGTCGCCGTTGCGGTAGGTCTTGCGGATGTCGCGGAGTTGGACGACGGGCTGCACGAGAAGAGGGATGGGACCTGAGGCCTGAAACTTAAGGCCCGAGACCTGGGTTGAATAGCGGGTGGCGTGGGCGCGTTTAGAAGCGACGGCCGCCGCGGTTGCCGCCGGGGAGAAAGGGGTTTGCGGTGCCGCCGCCGGAAGCGCCGGGGGCGGAGGAGAAATCGCCGCCGACCACGGCGGTGACGATCGCGGCTTTTTCTTCGAGGCCGGAAAGCACCTCGGTGTTGATGCCGTCGGTGATGCCGAGGCGGACATCGACGGGTTTCGCGCGGGGGCCGCTGGGCGTTTCGACGGGCACGTAGAGCGTGCGGACGGTCTCGGCGGTTTCGCCGCCGGAGGGGCCGCGGCCGCCGCGGCGGCGTTCGGGGAGAACGATGCCGCGTTCGGCGGCGAGGGCGCGGACGCGCTGCATTTGTTCGCGAGTGGGGCGGGTGTCGGGCCCTTCCTGGTAGCCGACCTCGGCAAGGAGGGTTTTGAGCGCGTCGGCGGTGGGGTCGGCCTTGGCCTCGCCGGTCGCGGCGGGCTCGGCGGGCAGTTTGAGCTCGTCGGGGATGCGGGCGCGGAGGGCGGAGTTGGGCACGAGGAGGACGTCGGGGCGCTCCTGCACGGTGACGGAGACGTTGGCCGTCATGCCGGGCTTGAGGGCGAGGTTGTCGTTGTTGACGTCGATGAGGGTGGCGTAGGTGACGACGTTGGACTGGACGACGGGCTGGTTGCGAATCTGGCGAACGACGCCACGGAAGGAGCGGCTGGGGAAAGCGTCGACGGTGAAGGCGACGTTCTGGCCTTCCTTCACGTTTCCGATGTCGGCCTCGGCGATGGCGGCTTTGATCTGAAGCAGGCTCAGGTCGTTGACCAAGATGAAGAGAACAGGGGCGGAGGTGCTGGCGGAAACGGTCTTGCCGACGGTGGCGGGGCGGTCGAGGACGACGCCATCGATCGGCGCCGTGATGGTGCAGCGGGAAAGGTCGACCTTCACGCTCTCGACGGCGGACGTGCGGATAAGGAGTTGGGCGTCGGCCTGGGAAAGCTGGGCCTCGGCCTGGTCGAGCTCCTGCTGGGAGACGAGGTTGCGCTCGTGAAGGGAGCGAATGCGCTCGGCGTTGATGCGGACGAGCTGGTGATTGGCTTTGGTGTTGGCCAGCTCGGCCTCGGCTTGGCGCAGGCGGGTGACGTAGGTGGCGGGGTCGATGCGGGCGAGGACGTCGCCGGCCTTCACCTGCGAGTTATAGTCGACGAGCACCTCCTTGATGAGGCCGGAGATCTGGGAACTGACCTCCACGGTGGCGACGGGTTGAAGGTCGCCGGTGGCGGTGACGGTCTGGGTCAGGGTGCCGCGCGTGACGCTCGTGGTGTTGAAGGACACCGGGACGGGCTGCTGGCGCTCACGCCACCAAAAAAATGCGC
The DNA here is from genome assembly GCA_946481225.1 of uncultured Verrucomicrobiota bacterium. The sequence continues at coordinate 1,984 of CAMLNJ010000288.1, forward strand.
CGGCGGCGGCGACGACGAGCGGAAGGATCAGGCGGCGGGGACGGAAGGACATGAGGGAAGCGAGGCGAAGGAGAATGAAGAAGGGGCCAAGGAGCGGGACCAAGAATCAATCGGAGGCGAGGCGGGGAAATTCGGTGAAGAGCGAAGCGAGCGGTTCCGCGGAACGACGGAGGCGAGGCAGGGCGAACCCCGGGGCGAGACGGCGCCCACTTCCGGTCGGTTGCAGGAAAAAGAGGAATATGGGATTAAATTTTCCCGCGCCGGGCGCGTCGTTGACAAAGCCGTCCGCGGCCGGTGTGTTGCTCCTTTTCCATGTCCATTGTCATTTGGCTCCTCACGTTCGTCCTGGTCCTGCTTTCGGTGTTTTTGGTGCTCGTCGTCCTGATGCAGAAGTCGAAATCCGACGGCGGCGTCGGCGCGGCCTTGGGCGGCGGCATGACGGAGGCGACCTTCGGCGCCGATACGGGCAACGTGCTTGCGACGCTGACGCGCAACGGCGCGATCGCCTTCTTTGTCATCAGCTTCGGGCTTTACCTCGCGAATATTTATCAGCACCGCAACGAGCGCGCCAAGACGACGCTGCCGACGCTCGCCGTCCCCGCCGCTGCCGAGACCGCGCCGGCCACGAGTGTCGCGCCCGAGGCGGCCCCGGCCGTTTCTCTCCCCCCCCCGGAGGCCGCTCCCGCCACCCCCGCAGTGGCTCCCGCCCCCGCCGCCACCGCTCCCGCTCCGGCGACGGAACCTGCGAAGTAAACTCGCGGTCTTTTTGCGCGTGGCCCGCCACCGCCCTTCCTCTTCCCGGCAGACGGCTTTGTCCGTCTGCCTTTTGTTTGTCCTTGTCGCCGCCGGTTTGGCGCCCGCTCCGCTTGCGGCGCAATCGCGTCTGAACCGCCCGGCGCCGCGTTACGTGCAGCTGTCGCCGCCCGATCAAAAGCAGGGCGCGGAGATCTTGCGCGAGATGCGGGCGGCGGGGCCGGATGGAGACTATTACTTGGAATTCGAGCTGCGAGTGTTGCCGCGGCGCGGCGGCGACGAGCGGCGCGTGCCGGGACGTCTGTGGGGCGGGCGAACCGCGGAAGGCCCCGTTACGCGCATGAGCCTGGCCGCCCCCGCGGGAAAGGCCGGCGCGGAGGCGCGCGTGTTGGTGCAGGGCGGCCCGCGTCCCGCGGCGTGGCAGTGGCCGGCGGCGGACGGCTCCCCGGCCATCGCGGTCGACGAGGGGGCGCTTTTTGCGCCGCTCGCGGGCACCGATCTGTCGGCCTTCGATCTGCAGATGCCGTTTCTCTACTGGAGCGATTTCGTCTACGAGGGAAAGACCCGGCTCCTGGATCGCCCGGCGGACACGTTTTTGCTTTATCCGCCCGCCTCGCTGGCGGCGCGCCGTCCGGATCTCGCCGCGATGCGGGTGTATTTGGATCCGCAATACCACGCGTTGGTGCAGGCCGAGCAGCTCGGAGAAAACGAGCGCGTGCTGAAGTCCATGCGCGTGGTGGAGCTGAAGAAGATCGGCGAGCAGTGGATGGTGAAGTCGGTCGAGCTGCGCGACGAGAAGACGCGCAACAAGACGCGTTTTGTCGTCACCGCGGCGGCGTTGGGGCGGGATTTCGCGAGCGGGATTTTCGATCCGGGCAGCCTTGCGCTGACGCTGAATCCGCCGCCGTCGCTGACGCGGCTGGCGGAATAGGCGCTGTCTTCAGAATAAACCGACGCTTCGTGAAGTGGAAACGAAGCTCGGCCAACGCAGGTCCAGCTTGGTTTCCGCTTCACCCGCAGGGCGTAAGCAAAGCGTCGGTTTATTCTGAAGACAGGGCCTAGTGGACGCGAGGTTGTTCGATCCGCTCCGCGCTTTCAGCCGGCGGAGGCGGGCCGCGTGAGACCGGCGCCGCTGCGCCAGGTAACTCCAGGCAGCGTCGCGAGGCCGATGAGCGCGAGCTGGCTCGCGGCGAAGATCACGAGGGCCCAGAAGCCGCGGTCGGTGAAACCGTAGCTGTGCAGGCCCACGCCGAGCAGATTGGTGCCGAACCAGCTCCAGCTCGTGACGATGTTGCCGAAGACGGCGAGGGCCATGAGGCCGCGCGGTCCGCAGAGTCTGCCCCAGCGGACGTGGAGGATCATGGCGTTCCAAAGGACGATGATGAGGGCGCCGTTTTCCTTGGGATCCCAGCCCCAGAAGCGTCCCCAGGACTGGTCGGCCCAGATGCCGCCGAGGATGGTGCCGACGAGGCTGAAGAGGGTCGCGAAACAGGTGATGCCGTAGACCATGCGCTCGAGCGCGGAGGCGGTCGGGGCGTCCAGGCCGCGAGTGAGGGCGCCGCGCAGGATGTAGAGCGCCGCGAGGAAACCCGCGAGGTATGTGGCGCTGTAGCCGATGGTGATCACCACGACGTGGGTCGCCAACCAGAAGTTCGAGTCGAGCACGGCGCGCATCATTTCCATCGTGTCGCCGCCGAGCGAGAGGTGGTGGGCGATGATCAGGCCGGCGAAGCCGGTGATGCCGCCGACGGCGGAGGCGAGGCCGCGCGGATAGATTTTTTCAAGGACCAGGCAGAGACCGACGGAACCCCAGGCGACGAAGAGGGCGGAGGAGTAGAGATTGGTGACCGGCGGGCGGCCTTCGATCCACATGCGGATGAGGATGCCGGCGCTCATGAGGAGGAAGCCGAGGCCGAGCAGATAAAAGGCGGAGCGGCCGAGCGCGTCGGGCCAACGCAGCCAGGAGACGACGGCGAGGAGCAGGGCGGCGACGAAGAGCAGCATGCCGGAGTAGAAGGGCGCGGCGGCTTTGAAGCGGGTTTCGGCGTCGATTTTCGCGAGTTGGTCGGCGAAGCGCTTCTCCGTCTCTTCGCGGAGAAGTTTCACGATGGTGTCGAACTCCTCGGTCTTCTGGCCGC
>CAMLNJ010000289.1 GCA_946481225.1 uncultured Verrucomicrobiota bacterium
TGAAGTCGACGCGCATGAGCACGCGTTTGCCGGAGAGCTGGAGGTCGCGGATGGATTTGAACTTGGCCATGGCGGGAGGTGTTTGGATCTTAAAACAAAGAGCCCACGGAACACACGGAAGACACGGAATGTTTGGTTCCGTGTGGTTCCGTGTTTTCCGTGGGCAACACGGTCTGTTCGTAAACCTTAGAGCGAAGCGGCGATCTTCTTGGTCAGATCGACGACGCGATTGGAATAGCCCCACTCGTTGTCATACCAGGACACGAGCTTGAAGAACTTGCTGTTGAGCTCCACGCCGGAGCCGGCGTCGAAGATGGAGCTGTGCTTGTCGTGGATGAAGTCGCTGGAAACGACCTCGTCGGAGGTGTAGGCGAGCACGCCCTTCAGGTAGGTCTCGCTGGCGCGCTTCATGGCCTCGCAGATCTCCTTGTAGGAGGTCTCCTTGGTGGAGCGGAAGGTGAGGTCGACGACCGACACGGTGGGGGTCGGCACGCGGAAGGCCATGCCGGTGAGCTTGCCCTTCACCTCGGGGCAAACGAGGGCGGTGGCCTTGGCGGCGCCGGTGGTGGAGGGGATGATGTTCTGCGCGGCGGTGCGGCCGCCCTTCCAGTCCTTCTTGGAGGGGCCGTCCACGGTCTTCTGCGTGGCGGTGTAGGAGTGGACGGTGGTCATGAGGCCTTCCTCGATGCCGAAGCCTTCCTTCAGGAGCACGTGCACGATCGGCGCGAGGCAGTTCGTGGTGCAGGAGGCGTTGGAGATGATGGTGTGCTTGGCCAGGTCGAGCTTGTCGTCGTTCACGCCCATGACGACGGTGATGTCCTCGCCCTTCGCGGGAGCGGAGATGATGACCTTCTTCGCGCCGGCGGTGATGTGGCCCTTGGCCTTCTCGGCCTCGGTGAAGAGACCGGTCGACTCGATGACGAGGTCGACGCCCAGCTTGGCCCAGGGGAGCTCGGCGGGGGACTTGGCGGAAACGACGAGGATGTCCTTGCCGTTGACCACGAGCACGTCGTCCTCGGCCTTGTCGGGGGAGGACTTCTTGGACGACACGGTGCCCTGGAACTTGCCCTGGGTGGAGTCATACTTGACCAGATAGGCAAGATTGTCCGCGGGAACGATGTCGCCAACGGCCACGACATCCAGCGTGGTGCCGAGAAGGCCCTGCTCGACGAGGGCGCGGAAGACGAGGCGGCCGATGCGGCCGAAACCATTGATAGCGACTTTGATAGCCATGATAGGGCTCCGTGTGTGGTGTTTGATTGCTGTGTGGTGAAGGGCGTCGGTTAGACGCGGAAAGGACGAGAAAAGAAGCCGGGCGCGCCGGAACGCAAGGGTTTTGGCGGCGCAAGACTTGGCCGGGACTGCGCGGTGCTTGGCCGGCCATGCCGGAGCCAAGAAACGCCCGGCCAAACCTCGCTCGGACGAACGCGCGCCGGGCGGCTACTCCGCCACCCAGAGCCCGCAGCCGAGCGCGGGCACGAAGAGTCGCGGCGTGACGCGCTGCGCGCCCGCGAGCCGGCCCGGCGGCAGGAAACGCTCATGGTCGGCGATCTGGCGCCAAGGCAGCGCCGCCCACTCGTCGCCGAGCGGCAGCGCCACGTCGCCAAGCGTGGGATTGATCGCGAACAGCAGGCGCTGCGGCCCCTGGGCGAGATCGGCGTTGTAAACGACCGCGGCGGCGTTCGTGCCGTCGGCCCAGATGAACTGGAAAAAACCTTCGCTGGAACGCGAGAAATGGCGCAAGAGGCGGCCGGTCTCGGAAAACCGGAAGGCGATCCAATCGGCGAAATACGCATGCGTCGCCGGGAAACGATGGATGCGCGAGTAGTCGAGGGCGTTCAGGTCCCCGCGCTGGTAGGTGTTGTTCACCCCGTGCTTCGATTTCAGGAAGTCCTGCCCCTCGCAGAGCATCGGAATGCCGATCGAACTGAACAACACCGCCGCCATCAGGTGCGTGCGCCGGCGGTCGTTCGCCGTCGGATGATGCCCGTCGAAATTCGGGTTCTCGGTGAGCACGTCGATCCAGCAGCGGTCGTCGTGCGACTCGGCGTAGTTCACCGTCTGCGCCGGCCACTTCGCGTAATACCAGGGGGATCCGCGCAGAAAATACTCGAAGGACTCGCGCGGCCCGGCGCCGCGCACGTAGTCGCGCAGGAAGTTTCTGTATCCGTCGTTCCACGACGCCCAGCCCGTGTCGCGCAGCTCGCCCGCGGCGTGGCCGCGGAAACTCCAGGGCTCGGCGATCAGGATCACGTCGGGTTTCACGCGCTTCAGCGCCGCCTCCACGTCCTTCAGCACCGCCACGCCCACGAGGTCCGCGAGGTCGAAGCGAAAGCCGTCCACGCCGTAGACCTCGAGCCAGTGCGCGCAGCTGTCGATCACGAGGCGCTTCGCCATCGCGGCGGAGCACCGCAGGTCGTTGCCGCAGCCGCTCCAGTTCGAGAGCTGCCCCGCGGCGTCCTGCTCGAAATAGTAGAGCTTGTCCAAAAACATCAGGTGCGCCGGCTCGCCGACATGGTTGTAGACCACGTCCACGATCACCGCGATGCCGCGCGCGTGGAAGGCCCGCACCAGGTCCTGCAACTCGCGCACGCCCGAGGCCGCCTCGGGCCGGGAGGCGTAGGCGCTCGCGGGGGCGAAGTAGCTGGTGGTCATGTAGCCCCAGTGATACTCGTCGCGGGTGCGGTTATCGAACTCCTGCAAGGGCTGCAGCTCCACGCAGTTCACGCCGAGGCGAGACAGGTAAAAGTCCTCGCTCTCCACCCATTTTTTAAGCCCCGCGAAGCCTCGCCGCTCGTCTTCGACGGCCTCGACGGGCGCCCGCGTCGCGAGATCGCGCACATGCGCCTCGCAGATCACGAGATCGTGCCACGCGGGCGTTTTGAAATCCCGGGCCGCCGACACCGACTCGACCCGGGCCCGGTCAAGGATGATGCCCGGACCTTCGCGACCCGCGGCCGCCAGCGCGTAGGGATCGAGGATGCGACGCTTCGGATCGAAGGCGCCAAACGCGTCGCGCGGCCCGTCCACCTGATACCAGTAGAACCACCCGTGCAAGTTGCCCTCGAGCGTTATCTCCCACACGCCCGCCGCGCCGTCGGCGTCGGGCCGGCGCGAGAGCCGGTAGCGGTGCGGCCGGTCCTGCTCCGCCAGCGCCGCGCAAACCGCGAGCTCCACCGACTTCGCCCGCGGCGCGAAGATCCGGAACACCGTGCCATCCTTCTGCGCATACACGCCCAGAGGAAGCTCGCTCGAAAGTTCGTAGAAAAAACTGCCCGGCCGCAGCGGCACATGATCGCCCGCGTGCCCCTCCGCCCAGCGCACCGTGAAGCTCGCCGACAAATCCGCCGGCGCTTCCAGTTCAAAGGCGAACAAATGCCCGCCGGTCCGATCCGGATCGATCACGCGGTTCAGATTGCCGTCGCCGTCGCGCTCCACCCCCGGCGCATCCCACGGCACCGGCAGCCAGCGATGCTTGCCCGTCACGAACTTGAACCTCCGCCCGCCCGCCAATACCGTCTCGGCCGGTCCGGACCATGTCAGCACCGGCCGCCCCGCCGACACTCGGGGGCGCATCGCCCATTCCACCAAGTCGGCGCCGCGCCAGCCGTTGAACTCGCCCGCCACGTGGACCGTCTCGCGCTCGAGATCGAGATCGGGCTGCGTGGCCGGGTCGAAGACGAATTCGACCACGCCCTCCTTCGGAAAATGATAGCCCGCCTGGAGGCCGAAGCGCGCCGTGGCGATGCGCTCGAGCCGTCGCATCCGAAAGGCCCCGCCCGCGATCACGAAAACCGGCACGCTTCGCCCGCGCCAGTCATGGCGGAGCTCGATCACGCCCCGGGTGGGCGATTCCAGGGTGGCGGAGACGAGAACGTTTGCGCGTGAGGCCATTGCGGCCGACAAGCATTCGCCACGCCGCACGCCGCACAAGCGCGAAGCCGCGCCCGTTCCCCGGCCGCGCTCGACTTTCACGCCCGACCGCGCAGAGGTTCCGCCGCAGCCCCCAGCCATGTCGTCCCAGCCCGCATCGGAAAAAACCCTGGTCGCCCTCTCGGGCGGCGTCGACAGCTCCGTCGCCGCGCTCCTCCTGCGCGACGCCGGCGTGCCGATCGAGGCGGCCTACATGAAGAACTGGATCAACGAGGACAACATCCTCGGCGACTGCCCCTGGGAGCAGGACATCGCCGACGCCCGCCGCGTCGCCGACCAGCTCGGCGTCCCCTTCCGCGTCGTGAACCTCATGGAGGAATACCGCGACAAGGTCGTCGCGTATCTCCTTGACGGATACACCCGCGGCCTCACGCCCAACCCCGACGTGATGTGCAACCGCGAGATCAAGTTCGGCGTGCTCCGCCGATGGGCCCTCGACCACGGATTCTCCGCCATCGCCACCGGCCACTACGCCCGGCGCGTCCCCTTGCCCGCCTCCGGCGGCGCCTGGTCGCTCGTCGAGGGCGCCGACCCCAACAAGGACCAGTCCTACTTTCTCGCCCTGCTCTCCCAGGACCAGCTCCGCGACGCCCGTTTCCCCGTCGGCGAACTGCTCAAACCCGAACTTCGCGCCCTCGCCCGCAAAGCCGGCCTCGCCACCGCCGACAAGAAGGACAGCCAAGGCATCTGCTTCATCGGTCAGGTCAAGATGGCCGATTTCCTCCGGGCCTACGTGCCCGACGCCCCCGGCCCCGTCGTCCGCGCCGACGACGGTCGCGTGCTCGGCGAGCATCGGGGCCTGCACTTTTTCACCCTCGGCCAGCGCAAGGGCATCGGCGTGCCCAGCAACACGGACGGCAAGGCCTATGTCGTCGTCGGCAAGCGCGCCGCCGACCGCGCCTTGCTCGTCGCCTTCGACGCCGCCGACGCGGCCGGCCTT
>CAMLNJ010000290.1 GCA_946481225.1 uncultured Verrucomicrobiota bacterium
AGTCGGGGGCCGCGGCCGCCGCCCTCGCCGAGGCGACCGACGAGGGGGGCGACGCGGCGAAGGTCGATTTTCTGCGGGCTCTGTCCGACAAGGGCGAGACCGCGGCGGAGATCGCGGCGTTCGCCCAGGCTTTTCGCGATCGCGCGCTCGATCCGGGCGTGGGCGAGTTTGCTTCCAAGGCCATCGACGTGGTCGGCACGGGAGGCGACCATACGGGGGCGTTCAACATTTCCAGCCTGGTGACGCTGACGCTGGCTTGCGCGGGCGTGCCGGTGATGAAGCACGGCAATCGCGGCATCACCTCGAAGTGCGGCAGCGCGGATCTGCTCGCCGGTCTCGGTTTCAAGATCGACGCCTCGCCTGAAAAACTGCGAGCGGCGCTGCGCGAGCTCGGCTACGTCTTCTTTTTCGCCCCGGCATTTCATCCGGCGTTCAAGCATATCGCTCCGGCGCGAAAGCGCCTCGCCGCCGAGGGGCGGCGCTCGGTTTTCAACGTGCTCGGGCCGCTCATCAATCCGGGGCGTCCGGCGCATGTGTTGATGGGCGTGTTTTCCGAGGCGTGGACGCTGAAGCTGGCCGAGACTTTGCACCGTCTCGGCGCGGCTGGCGGGTTGGCGGCGCACGGCCGCCTGGACGCCGAGCGCGGGGTCGACGAGCTGACGAGCGCGACGGACACGCGCGTGCGCGGCTTCGGTCGCAATCGCGAACTCGACGCCGTCTGGCGGCCCGAGGAGCTGGGGCTGCGCCGGGCGGATTTCGCCGAGCTGCGCGGCGGGGACCTCGCGGAGAATCTCGCCGCCGTGGACGCGCTGCTAGCGGGGCGCGGACCGGCCGGCTTGGCCGACACGGTGGCGCTCAACGCGTCCGTCGGCATCTGGATCTGCGGTCGCACGGCGACGCCCGCGGAGGCCGTCGCGCATGCGCGCGAGTTGCTCCTCGGCGGCGCGGTGCGGGCGAAGATCGCGGCCACGAAGGAATTTTTCTCCCGGGCCTGAACCCGCCCCATTCGATTTCATGAAGCGTCACTATTTCGGCACCGACGGCGTGCGCGGCCCCTACGGCGGGCCGCTCATCAACGAGGATTTCGCGGCCCGTCTGGGTTGCGCCGCGGCGCGGTGGGCGCTCGGGAACGGGGCCGCGCCGGGAGAGCCGGTGTTGATCGGTCGCGATACGCGCGGCTCGGGACCGGCGTTGGTTGCCGCGGTGGCGGCGGGTCTGCGGGCGGGCGGTCTGGCGCCGGTCTCGCTGGGCGTGACCCCGACGCCGGCGGTGGCGCGGGCGGTCCGGGCGCGTGGCGCGCGGCTGGGGGTGGTGGTGACGGCCTCCCACAATCCGGCGGCGGATAACGGCATCAAATTTTTCGCCACCGGCGGCCTTAAGCTCGCCGACGAGGACGAGGCGGCCATCGAGGCCTTGTTGCCCGCGTCGGGCGAAGTGTCCGGCTGGAGCGGTTCCGCGGCCGGCGGCATCGCGGTGCGGGACGAGGCGGACGGCACGGCTTCCTACATCGCGGATCTGGCCGCGACGCTTCCGGCCGGGGCGCTGGCGGGGTGGCGCGTGGTGGTCGACGCCGCGAACGGCGCCACGGCCGGCACGACGCCGGAGGTGTTGCGCCGGCTCGGCGCGGACGTGGCCGCGCTCGGCGTCTCGCCGGACGGGATCAACATCAACGCCGGCGTCGGCAGCGAGCATCCCGAGCTGCTTGCGCGCGAGGTGGTCGCCCGCGGCGCGCGGCTGGGCGTGGCGCACGACGGGGACGGCGACCGGTGCATCCTTTGCGACGAGACGGGCGCGGTTTTGGACGGCGACGAGATTCTCGCGATCCTCGCTCTCGACGCGTTGCGGCGCGGCGCGCTCGCGGCGCGGACGCTTGTCGTGACCGTGCAAAGCAATCTGGGGCTCGACGCGGCGATCACCGTGGCGGGGGGCCGCGTGGAGCGGACCGACGTGGGTGACCGTCACGTGCTGGCGAGATTGTTGTCCACCGGTGCGACACTGGGTGGGGAATCGAGCGGGCACATCATCGATCTGCGGGTTTCACCCACCGGGGACGGGCTGGCCGCCGCGCTCGGGATTCTCTCCGTGATGCGCGATTCGGGGCGTCCGCTCTCGGAGCTACGGCGCGTGTTGCGCAAGTTTCCGCAAGGCACTCGCAACCTCCGTGTGGCGGAGAAAAAACCGCTGGCGGATTGCCGGGCGCTGGTCGCGGAAATCACGGCTTTGGAGCACGAACTTGGGGCCGGCGGGCGAGTGATGGCGCGTTTTTCGGGGACGGAGGCGAAGCTTCGGTTGCTGGCGGAGGCCGGCGACGAGGCCATCGTGATAAGCGCGCTTAATCGTCTCGAAACGGCGGCGCGCAGGGACTTGTCGCCGCCACTCTAGCGTTGACCGGCCGGGGGGCGGCGGGCTCTTTTTTGAGATTCCCCCTATGCAGGAAGTTCCCCTTACCTCCCTCGATGTTCGTTTGCAGAAACAGGTCGAGACCGCCCAAGTGGCTCTGCAACGCGGCAACTTCGACTATGTGATCGAGGTCACCAGTCAGGTGCTCAAGCACGCGCCCGGCTGCCTCCCTGTTCGCCGTCTCCAGCGCGCCGCGCTGATGAAGCGCCTCGAGGGAAAGAACAAGCTCCTCTCCAAGGCGCTCGGTTCCATGACGATGGCGGGTTTCATGTTCGCGGGCAAAAAAGACCCCGCCAAGGCCTTCGAGAACGCGGAGAAGATGCTGCTGGCGGATCCGAGCAATGTCGGCGCGCTCAAGGGTTTTGCCGAATCCGCCGCGGCGATGGGCTTGATGGAGACCGCCGCTTTCGCGTGGGAGTGCGTCCGCGAGCTTCAGCCGAAGGACCACGACACGTTGGTCCATCTCGCCGAGGCCTACATCGCCGCGAAGATGCACAAGGAGGCCGTGCGCGTGGCGGACGAGCTTCTCAAGGTGCGCCCGCAGGACGGCGATGCCCTCGCGCTGATGCGCAAGGCCTCCGTCGCCCAGACGATGGACAAGGGCAACTGGGAGTCGCAGAGTTCCTTCCGCGCGAAGCTCAAGGACGAGAATCTGGCGACTTCGTTGGAGCAGGCGAGCAAGGTTGTCACCTCGTCTGAGATGACCGAGCGCCTGATCGCCGAGGCCAAGGATCGCCTCGCGCTGCAGCCCGAGAATCTCAATCACTACCGCGCCGTCATCGAGGGCTATCGCCGCTTGGACAATCCGGCCGCGGCGTTGGAATACGTGAAGATCGCCCGCCAGTTGCCCACCGCGATGGGCGACGCGACTCTCGAGAAGCTCCAGAGCGACCTCGTGGTCGCCGTGCTGGAAAACAAGTTGAAGGCGGCCACGGAGGCCGCCGCCGCCGCTCCGGCTGACGCGGCCGCGAAGAAGGCTCTCGACGACGCGCGCGCCCAGCTGACCAAGGTGAAGCTCGACGACGCGCGGAGCTACGTCGAACGCTACCCCAACGACTACGCGGCCCGTTTCACGCTCGCCAACCTCCTCTACGATGCCGGTGACTACCAGGCGGCGATCGGCAATTATCAGCAGGCCCAGAAGTCGCCCAAGGTGCGTATCGCCGCGCTCGGCGGCATGGGGCGCGCGCTTAAGGCGCGGAAGATGTATGATCTCGCGGTGCAGCAGTTCCAGACCGCGAAGGCCGAGCTGCCGACGATGGACGACCTCAAGAAGGACATCATTTACCAGCTCGCCGAGTGCTACGAGGGCATGGGCCGGCAGGAAGACGCGATCAACGAGTTCAAGCTGATCTACAGCGAGGACATCAGCTTCCGCGACGTGGCGGACAAGATCAACGCGTTCTACTCGAGCCGCTGAGCGGTCGGGTAGGTCGGGTTTCTCGTCACGAGAGTTTACTTCGCGACCGGATCAGGCTGGTCGCCGGAGTTTGGACTATCTGGGTGGATGTGTGCGCCTTTGCGCACACAGCGGTGGAGCGGTCGCCGATCCACGGGAGGATGGACCATCGCCCGTCCGAAAGTTCAAAAACTTCGGGTGGTTGGTTTCATGCATCACCTGAACCTTTCGATGGCGAAAGACCAATAGAGCTGCCGACGGCCGGAGCTTGGGAGACCGAGCTTTTTGTCGGGAAGAGCAGCCGGGCCGAACGCCATGGCGGCGACGCAGCTGGAATATGGCGGAAGGTAAAGCCCGCCGGAGTCGGAGGGGCGACGGGCGGGAATGGCTTCCGTTACGAACGTTTCCGCGAAGGGCTTGCCCCGGAAACGGCGGTTGTAACCACGGATTGCACAGATGAGCGCGGATAACAGAGATGTAGAACCGGATAAGGAGCACCCGCCGGGTGAGCGGACTCCACGTCTCGTTTATTCCCCATCGTTCTTGATCCGTGCCAATCTGTGGAAGTCGGGGCCGGTTTGAACCGCGGTTTTGAGGCTTACTCCGCCTTGCCGAATTTCTTCAGCTCCTCGTCGTGGCGGATGTCCAGCGCGTCGCTGAGGAAGACCATCTCCTCGGCGATGTTGGTGGCGTGGTCGGCGATGCGCTCGAGGCTCTTGCTGATGAACATGAGCTCGAGGGCGCGGGTGATGGTGCCGGGCTGCTCGATCATGTAGCTGCTGAGCTCGCGGTAGAGCTGCTTGTTGATCGCGTCGACCTCCTTGTCGCGCTTTACGACGGCGATGGCCTTTTCCTTGTCGGCATGCACGAAGCAGTCGAGGGCGGCGCCGAGCATCTCGATGGCGGTGGCGGCCATGCGGGGGATGTCGACGTAGGGTTTGAGCGGCGGTTCGGCGGCGAGCTTGATCGCGCGCTTGGCGATGCTGGTGGCCTCGTCGCCCACTCGCTCGAGGTCGTGCGAAGCCTTCATGCCGACGATGACGAGGCGAAGCTCGGTCGCGATCGGCGCGC
>CAMLNJ010000291.1 GCA_946481225.1 uncultured Verrucomicrobiota bacterium
CTCGGCCGCATGCTCGACGGCGATTGAGCCGATACCGCTCAAGCCGAAGAGGCGGTGGGCGGGCTCGCTTAATCCGGCCTTAAGCTTGGATCGGCTATTATCCGAACTCATGCAGCAGACCGGGTCGTATCGAGGTGATTTGCCGGCGCCTTTCAGTGGCTTTCTCCCAGCGAAATATCCTCCGGATATTCCTTGGTCTTTCGCCTCTGAAATGCGCTCGCCATCTCGCCTCGCTACTCCGCCGTTCTGCTGCACGAGTCCGGATATCCCCCACCTCCCACGCCCACGCATGAAACTCCTCCTCATCGAAGACGAGGCCGACCTCCGCGCCACGCTCGCCGACTCCCTCCGCGAGCAAGGCTACGCCGTCGACACCTCCGCCGACGGCGAGGAGGGCCTCTACCGCGCCCTCGAGGCCGACTACGACGCCGTCGTCCTCGACGTCATGCTCCCCAAGCTCGACGGCTGGGAAATCCTCCGCCGCCTCCGCGCCCGCAAAACCACTCCCGTCCTCCTCCTTACCGCGCGCCGCGCCCTCGAGGATCGGGTTCGCGGCCTCGACCTCGGCGCCGACGACTACCTCGTCAAACCCTTCGACCTCGACGAGGCCCACGCCCGTCTCCGCGCCCTCATCCGCCGCTCCAAGGGCGCCGCATCCTCCCGTCTCGACCTCGTCCCGGGCGTCGTCCTCGACACCGCCCGCCGCGAGGTCCTGCTCGACGGCCGTCTCCTCGACCTAACCGCCCGCGAGTATTCGCTCATCGAATACCTCGCGCTTCACCGCGGCGAGGTCGTCACCCGCTCCGCGCTCTACGAGCACCTCTTCGCCGAGGACGACGAGACCTTCTCCAACCTCCTCGAGGTCCACGTCTGCAACATTCGCAAAAAACTCGGCAAGGATTTCATCCTCACCCGCCGCGGCCACGGCTACGCGCTTTCCGAGGGATGAAGTCTGAAACCTGAGACCTGAGGCCCGGCCCCTCGCCTTTCCCGCCTCTCCGCCTTCTTCAGGTCTCAAGCTTCAGGTCTCCGGTCTCAGGTCCCAGGTTTCCGGCCTCCGCCCTCTCTTCCATGTCTTTCAAATCGCTCCGCTGGCAGATCCAGCTCTGGCACGCCGCCCTGCTCATCGTGCTCGTGACGGCCGTGCTCGTCGCCTTCTACGGCTACGAAAACCGCGCGCGCGTCGCCCGCATCGACGCCGAGCTCACCGGCCCCCTCGTCTCGCTTCTGCCCCGCCACGTCCGCCTGCCCGGCCGTCCCCCGCCCTCGCGCGACCTCAACTCGCCCTCCTCTCCCGTCCTCGACCCCGACGTCGAAAAGAAACTCGAAGCCTCCGGCCACTACATCTTCGTTCGCCGCTCCGACGGCACCGTCGCCTACGCTTCGCCCGACGCCCCGGCCATCGCGCCTCTTCCGGAACGACCCGCCGGTCGCTCCATGTTCGGACGTTGGAACGGTGCCCACCGCGAACTCGTCAGCCTCAGCCCGCGCGGCGACCTCGTCATCCTCGCCCGACGCGACACCCAAATCGCCGCCGATCTCCGCGCCTTCATCCTCAAGCTCGTCCTCCTCGGCCTCGCCGTCGTCGCCCTGGGTCTCCTCGGCGGACACTTCATCGCCGCCCGTGTCATGCGCCCCCTCCAGACCATCGCCGACTCCGCGCGTCGCATCGCGAACGGACACTGGGAAGAACGCATCGCGCCCGGGCAGGCCCCCGCCGAGCTGGAACAACTCCGCTCCGTTCTCAACGACACCTTCGAGCGCCTCTCCGCCGCCTACGAGCAGCAGCGTCGCTTCACCGCCGACGCCTCCCACGAGCTCGGCACGCCCGTCGCCATCGTCCTCGCCCAGACCCAGCACGCCCTCGCCCGCCCGCGCAGCAACGAGGACTACCTCGCAGCCCTCGCCGCCTGCCGCCGCGCCGCCGAGCGCATGAAAGCCCTCGCCCGCGACCTCCTCGACCTCGCCGCCTACGACTCCGGCCGCTCCGCCCCTCGCCGCGTCGAGTGCGACCTCGCCGAGCTCGCGCGCGAATCGCTCGCCCTCGTCGCCACGCTCGCCGAAAGCCACCAGGCCGTCCTGGTCGAAAACGTCGAATCCATCCCCGCACGCGTCGATCCCCTCGGCCTCGGCCAGGTGCTCGTCAACCTTCTCTCCAACGCCATCGTTCACAACGCCCCCGGGGTGCGCATCACCCTCTCGCTCCGCCGCGACGGCACCCATGCCGTCTTCACCGTCGAGGACGACGGCCGCGGCATCCCGCCCGAATCCCTGTCGCGGATCTTCGACCGCTTCTACCGCGCCGACCCCGCCCGCTCGCGCGACTCCGGCGGCAGCGGCCTCGGCCTCGCCATCGCCCTCCAGATCGTGCGCCTCCACGACGGCGAGCTCACCGCCGCCAACCGCCCCTCCGGCGGCGCCTGCTTCACGCTCCGCCTTCCCCTCGCCCCCGCGCCCGCCACCGCGGCCTGATCCCGGCCTATCGCGAGCTCCG
Source organism: uncultured Verrucomicrobiota bacterium (assembly GCA_946481225.1). The sequence goes on from CAMLNJ010000291.1 coordinate 2,495, forward strand.
GCCTACTCCACCACCGTCGCCTCGATCTCGATCTTCAACGCCGCCCGACAAATATCGCTGTGCAACCAGCACACCCGGTCGCCATCGCGCAGCAGCCGTGCCTCCAATTCGGCGCGCGCCGCCGCGAGATCGGCCACGTTGCGCAGGTAGACTTTGAAATGCCGCTCCTTCGAGCGCCCCGCGCCGAGATCTTCACCCAGGCCGCATACGCCCGAGATCAGCCGCAGATTGTCTAGCGTGCAGTCGATCTGCCCCGCAAGGCTGTCGGGCGCGATCGTGACGTGGCCTTTGATCGAGGCCGTGCCGGACACGAACGTGAAACGACGTCCGTCGACCTCCACCTGCCCCGCCCGGGAAAAACTCGGCGAGCGCGGCCCATGCTCCGGCGGATACTCGTAGGCCGGCATCTGCTCGGGGTTTTCCAAACGTCGGGGCGCGCCCGGCGCGGCCGCAAAGAACACCGCCAACCAGCCAGCCACGCCGCCCACCGCCGACGCGGCCGGCGGCACCACCCCCTCCGGCTCGGATTCCAAAGCCTGCGCACGACCACGGCAAAACACCCGGTAGTTCTCAAGCCCCTCGGGCGCGTCCGCGTTGATCTCCGGCACGTAGTTCCAGATGCGAGCAAGCGAACGGCTCCGCGCGCGGGTCAGCCGCAGCATGTCGGAATAAATCGCGTTCGTTTGCGCGCCTAGATCAGGCGCCGCGTCCCCTATCCAAAGTCCGAGCAACCAGCCGCCATCTTCGAAAAGCGAGAAACCGCTTTCGGTCCCCATGGCCTCGGCCCCCGCGAACAAGGTCTCTTGTTCCTCGCCGCCCAAAACAGGCAGCGCCAAGCCGGTGGCGTCGTCGGCCAGCCGACCGAAACCGAAGCGGAAACAGGAGCGAGTCTGCATTGAACCCATGAAGCCCTCAAAAAGGGGCGAATCGCCATTCACGCACAAAACTAATCTCGCGCCGCGTCGCCCGCTCGATCCCTTTCGCTACGCGCTCCCTATGACGCCCTTCCAAATCTCCGTCCTCTTCTTCTTCCAACTCGCCGTCGTGTTGGTCGTATGCCGGGCCGTCTCTTGGCTCGCGGGACGCGTCGGCCAACCGCCCGTGGTCGGCGAGATGATCGCCGGCGTGGCGCTCGGACCATCGCTCCTGGGCCTGATCGCGCCCGATTTGCAGGCCCAACTTTTCCCGCCCGCCTCGCGACCCATCCTGTTTTCGGGAGCGCAGCTCGGTCTCGTGCTCTACATGTTCATCGTCGGCCTCGAATTCCGCCTCGATCTCGTGCGCACGCGGCTGCGGACCGCGCTCGCCGTCTCGTTGTCCGGCATTCTCGCTCCCTTCGCCCTCGGCTGCGTGATCGCGTTCTGGTTCCTGAAAACGGGCGGTCTCTTCGAGCCGAAGGTCAGCGCGATACAGGCGGTGCCCTACCTCGGCGCGGCGATGGCGATCACCGCGTTTCCCATGCTCGCGCGCATCATCGTCGAGCGCGGCCTCGCCGGAACCTCGGTGGGCGCGCTCGCGCTCGCCGCCGGCGCGATCGACGACGCCGCCGCGTGGTGCGTGCTCGCCCTCGTGCTCGCCAGCTTTGCCGGCGACCCGTCCATCGCTCTTTTCGCCATCGGCGGCAGCATCGCGCTGGTCGCGGGGGTGTTCACCGTCGGCCGCCGCCTCTTCGCCGCCATCGCCGAGCGCGCGGAACGCGGTCCGGGCGAGGACAACACGATGTTCGGCCTCACCCTCGTGCTCCTGATGATCGCGGCCTGGTTTACCGACACCATCGGCATCTACGCCGTGTTCGGCGCCTTTATCGTCGGCGCCGCGTTCCCACGCGGCCCCTTCACCGAACGTCTCCGCGCCAAAACCGAGCCGCTCACCGTCCACCTGCTGCTGCCGCTTTTCTTCATCTACTCCGGCCTCAACACCCGCTTCGACCTCGTCACCGACCCGTCGCTCTGGCTCGCCGCCGCCGCGGTCCTCGCCGCCGCCGTGATCGGCAAGGCCGGCGCTTGCTACGTCGCCGCCCGGCTCTGCGGCGAAAGCCACCGCGAGGCGATGGGCGTCGGCTCGCTCATGAACGCCCGCGGCCTCATGGAGTTGATCATCCTCAACATAGGCCTGGAGCGCGGCCTCATCACGCCCGCGCTTTTCTCCATCATGGTGCTCATGGCCGTCGTCACCACGCTCATGGCCACCCCGATGTTCAACCGCCTCTACGGCAAGCCGACCGCCGGCACCGCCGCCACCGCCTTGGAGTAGCCGCCTTCCGCCCTGCGCCTTTTCTTTTTGCGACTTCTGCGTCTCTTTGCGGCCATAGCCCTCTCTCTTCTCAACATGTCCGCCCCCGCCGCCTCGACCGCGTCG
>CAMLNJ010000292.1 GCA_946481225.1 uncultured Verrucomicrobiota bacterium
GGCGCAGGGCGGCCTCGGCGTTGGAAACGGGCGCGGAAAGCTGCGCGGCAAGATAGCTCAGGCCCTTGACGTCGGCGGGAGGCGTGGCGGGGGCGGACTTGGGCATGGGCTTGGGCATGAGTCAGGTCAAAGCTCTGGAGTGCCCCGGGCCGAATGCCAGACCGTCATGATCTGGATGGTGCCATCGGGCGCTATCTCGTAGGCGATGCGGTAAGGCGGGAAAACCAGCTCTCGTAGCGTTTCACGACCGTGTTCGAGGACCACGCGCCCTTTACGCGGAAAGTCAGGAAGCGACTCGACGTGGGTGAGCAGGCGACGGCAGAAGCGTTCCGCAGTGAGCGGATTGGTGCGCGCGATGTAGCGGGCGATCTGTTGCAGGTCTACAATAGCCCGGGGTGACCAGACTATTTTTGCAGCCACGAGAGCACCTCTTGCCGGACCTGTTCGTGCGAGAGGCCTTCGCCTCGTTCAAGCTGCGCTCGCGCTTCGTCGATGGCGGCCAAAAAGCGCAGGCGCTCCTGGGCATCCTCCCATGTCGCCTCTTCGGGGAGGTCTTTGAAAGAGGAGAGAAGCTGCTCTTTGACGCTCATTGATGAAAAATTAAGCCAAGCGGTGTTTCCGGCAAGCCGTCACTTCCACTCCATGTCGGCGCCGAGGCTGCGGAGGTTCTCCACGAAGCGCGGGTGGGCGCGTTGGATGATCTCGGCGTGGCGGACGACGGACTTGCCGGGGATGGCGGCGGCGACCATCGCGAGGGCGACGGCGGCGCGGATGATGTAGGGCGAGTCGACGGCCGCCGGGCGAAGGGGGCGGTTGCCGAAGACGATCAGGCGATGCGGGTCGCTCACGACGGCGTGGGCGCCGAATTTGGCGAGCTCGGGAATCCAAGAAAACCCGTTTTCGTAGACCTTGTTCCAGAAGTGGATCGTGCCGTCGCAGCGCACGGCGAGGGCGATCATGAGCGGCAGGAGGTCGACGGAGAAGTAGGGCCAGGGAGCGGCCTCGATCTTGGGCAGGAGGTTGCTCGTGTAGGGCTCCTCGATTTTGAGGCGCTGGCCGCGGCGCACGACGGCGACGGATCCTCCGTCGGCATCCTTCTCGTGCTCGACGACGACTCCGAGCTTCGCGAAGGCGCGGACGATGAGGTCGAAGTGGTGCGGGAGCGCCTTGGCGACGCGGATCTCGCCGCCGGTGATGGCGCCGAGGGCGAGAAAGGTGACGATCTCGTGGTAATCGGTGCCGATGGTGATGTCGGCGCCGCGGAGCGTATCTACTCCGATGATACGGAGCATGGAGGTGCCGAGGCCCTCGATCCTGGCGCCCATGGCGACGAGGGCGGCGCAGAGGTCCTGCACGTGGGGCTCGCTGGCGGCGTTGATGAGGGTGGATTCGCCCTTGGCGAGGGCGGCGGCCATGGCGAAGTTTTCCGTGACGGTGACGGACATGTAGTCGCACCAGTGGCGGGCGCCGGCGAAGCCGGAGGGCAGCGCGATCACGAGCGGGTCGCCGGAGCCGACGGTGGCGCCGAGGGCGGCGAGGATTTCCAGGTGGGGATCGATCTCGCGGACGCCGAGCGAGCAGCCCTTGGCGTTGGCAAGGATCGTGATGCGGCGCAGACGGTGGAGGAGGGCGGGGAAGAGCAGCACCGTGGACCGCATGTCCGAGGGCAGCTCGTCGTTGGCGAGGGTGCTGCGGAAGCCGGAGTGGTCCAGGCGCATGACGCCGGCGGACCGGTCCCACTCGATGCGCGATCCCTGCGAGGTGAGGAAGGCGACCAGTTTGTTGAGGTCCGTGATGTCGGGGACGTTGCGCAGGGTGACGGGCTCGTCGGTGAGCAGCGTGGCGCAGAAGATCGGCAGCACGGAGTTCTTGTTGCCCGAAGGGACGATGGTGCCGGAGAGCGGCTTGCCACCTTGCACGTGGAGATCGGCCATGGAGAGAGCTGGGAGCTGGGAGCGTGGAGCAGGGAGCGAGGAGCCTGAAGGAGACGAAAAAAAAGGCGCCCGTCCCGGCAGGGGGACGGACGCCTTGAAAATGCGCTGGGGCGGGGAGCCCTTGGCAAGGTTTTTGGCCTGCGTAATCAGCTTACGGGGCCGGAGCCGGAGGGGCGGGGGCCGCCTTCCGGGTTGCCTTGGCCTTCGGGGCGGGGACCGCCGCGGCCGCGACCGCCGCGACGGCGACGGCGACGGTTGCCCTGCTCGCCCTCGGGGCGGGGGCCGCGCTCGCCTTCCGGACGGTCCGGACGGGGGCCGCGGTTTCCGCCGCCGCCCTGATGCTGCGGGCCGCGACCACCGTGGCCGCCGCGGTTGCGACCGCCCTCGCGGCGGCCTTGGCCGTCGGCGCGGGGGGCGCGGCCGCCGTCGCGCGAGATCTCGTCGCCGGGAGCGGGAGCCTCGGCGGAAGCGCCGCCGAAGATGCCCTTCAACCAGCCGATGAAGCCGCCCGATTTCTCGGCCTTGGCGGCCGGAGCGGCGGCGGGGGTGTGGGTATGGGGGTGTGCGGCATGCTGCGGGCGAGCGCCTTCGCGGCGATCCTCGCGGCGGATCTCGCCGCCTTCGCGACGACCATGGCCGTCACCGCGGCGGCCGCCTTCGCGACCCTCGCGGTTCTCGCGACGGGGTTGATCGCCGGAGGGGCGCAGGGGCGCGACTTCGCGGGCGACCACGGGCTTGCGCTCGGGGCGGAAGACCGGGCGATCGCCGGTGGGCGTGGCCGGGGCGGCGCCGGGGGACTCCCAGCTCGTCGCCGGGCGGGGCGCCGCGGGCGGGAGGATGTTGAGTTCGGCCTTGGGCTCGGGCGCGGCGGGGGCCGGAGCGGGCACGGGAGCCGGAGCCTCGAAGGCGGCGGCCGGGGCCGGGGCGACTTCGGAAACGGGGGACGGGGCGGTATCCGGGCTTGCGACGGGAGCCGGCGCGGGGGCGGTCGTCTCGACCGGGGCGGCGGCCGCGGGGGCGGGCGCGATCTCGGCGGAGGCGGCGAACGGATTCACGTATTCGGTCTTGGCGACGATCACCTGGACGGCGGTCGGTTGGTAGGCCGCGGGCGCGGAGGCGGTCGCGGCCTGGCTGGCGGGGCGGGCGGGGCGTTTGCCACGGGCCAGCCCGGTGCCGCGCGCGGAGCCAAAGCCGTCGAAGGCGACGGGAGCGGCGGAGGGCGCGGCGGGGGTCTCGACGGGAGCGGCCGGAGTCGGCGCGGCGTCGGACGGGTTATTTTCGGACATGTCGGGTTTGGTTTGGTGTTGAAGGCGCGCTCACCACAAGGGCGCGGGAGCAGCGCGGGTTGACCGTCGCGGGCGGAGCGCGAGGCGCTTTCACGCGGCGACAATCAGCGGCAAGGTCATGGCGTTCAGCGCGCGGCGCAACCTTTGTTTGTAGTGAATATTTACGACATCGTAGCGGGGCCGGAACCGAGGGAGGGGGCGGGGAGGGCGGGTCTGGCGGGGCTTGCCATGGGCGGGGCGCCTACGCAGCGTGCGCGGCAATCATGGACAAACTCGAAGAAATTTTCCGCATGCAGGACGCGCTTAACTCGCGCATCGGTGTCAACTTGCCCCCTCCCACCGACGAGGAGAAGGCCAAGTGGATACTCAACTACACCCGTGCCATGCAGCAGGAGACGGCCGAGCTCATCGACAGCGTGCCGTGGAAGTGGTGGGCGAAATACCAGAAGTTCGACGAGCAGAACGCGAAGGTGGAGGTCGTCGACCTGTTCCACTTCCTCGTCTCGCTCGCGCAAACCCTTGGTATGACCGCCGACGACGTCTATCAGGCCTACCTCAAGAAGAACTTGGTGAACCACCAGCGCCAGGACTCGGGCTACGCCAAGAAGGACGAGGCAGACTCGAAGCACATCTAAGCCGGGCGGGATGATCCAGCCGGGCCAAAAGCTTGAGACCGACTTCGTTCTCGAGGTTGTTCGCGGGGGCGCGAAGGCGCGCGTGCGTTTTCAGGACCTGCTGACGCGGCCGACCATCGTGTCGGTCTACATGCGGAACAACACCGGTTCCTGCGACAAACAGAACGACTCCCTCGCCGCGCACGCCGCCGAGTTTGACGCGCGCGGTTGCAACCTCGTCGCCGTTTCGCGCGACACTTGCGGTTCGCACCTGAAATACGCCGCGAAAAAGAACATCGGCCACACGCTCGCGAGCGACCCCGACGATCTCTTCGCGAAGGCCGCCGACGCCGTCGTGGAGAAATTCATGTATGGCCGGACGTTCGAGGGGCCCGCTCGCGCCGCCTTCGTGCTCGGCACCGACGGCACTGTTTTGGCCGTGGCCGAAAAGGTCGACACGAAGGACCACGCCGCGCAGCTCCACGCGTTGCTGGACGCGATACCGGGCGTGTTTCGCAAATAGACCAGCGCGACGCCGAGGGCGCAGTCCGGTGCGGGCAAGCCGGGGGCGATGGGCGGGGCGACGCGGGCGCCTTGCCGGCCTCTTCCGGCCGCTCCCGCCGGAAACGGCCCCGATACACGAATCGCTTTTGGCGCGCGGCTTGCGGGTGCGCGCGGTTTGACCTTGGGTGGGCGCCATGAGCAGTCCGTCCTCCGCTTCCGGTCAGCCGCCGTCCATCCAGGAACTCCGCGCCGCGCGCGGCGCCCGCCCGTCTTTCGCCCGCCGCTTTCGCCGGTGGTTGATCGCGGCCGGCGTAGTCGTGTTTCTGATACTTTTCGGCTTCTTCGGGCTGCCCCCGATCGTGAAGGCGCAGGCGGTCAAGCGGCTCTCGGCGCAGCTCGGCCGTCAGGTCGTGATCGAAAAGGTCCGGATCAACCCGCTTGTGCTCTCGGCCACGGTCGAGGGCTTCGCCATAGCCGAGGCCGATCCGGCGGCGGGCGACTTCACCGGTT
>CAMLNJ010000293.1 GCA_946481225.1 uncultured Verrucomicrobiota bacterium
GCGTACGCAGCGCGCACGTGCCACGCGTGCGGCACCGCGACCACGGCGGCGAAGGCGAGTTTCGGCTCGAGGGCATTTGGTGGAAGGACCCGGCCGCGGATGCGGCGGTATCGAAGGCGGCGGCGCAGTTGCGGGAGGACACGAGCATCCGCGGTCGCGGCGCCTATCGCGAGGTCGGGGAGAATCTGCCGGATTTTTCGCTCTACGACCAAAACGGGCGGGTGGCGGAGGCGGCGCGCTGGAGGGGGAAGCAGATCCTGTTGAACTTTATCTATTCGCGTTGCCCGGTGGCGACGATGTGCCCGCTCGCCACGTCGAAGATGATGGAGACGCAGCGGCTGGCGAAGGAGGCGGGCGTGTCGAACCTCGAGCTGGTTTCCATCACGCTCGATCCGGAGTATGACACGCCGGGGGTGCTGCGCGAATATGCGATCACGCGCGGTGTCGACACCTCGAATTTCTCGTTCCTCACCGGCCCCGAGGGGGCGATCAAGGATTTGTTGAAGCAGTTTGGCGTGCTTTCGGAATTGGACGGCGAGCAGGCGGGCGTCCCGATCATCAAGCACTCGCTGGCGACGCTGCTGATCAACGAGCAGGGCAAGATCGCATGGCGGGCGGATGGCTCGCGGTGGGCGCCGTCGGAGTTCGTCGAGAAGATGAAGCGCTGAGCCGGGCGCATGCGAAGGACGCCGGAACGAGATTTTAAACCACGGATTTCACGGATGGGCACGGATGCAAAGACCGCGGCGGGGGCGCCGGAGAGCGGAGTGAATTGGCGGAGCGCGGCCTGGATCACCGGCGCGGCGCTGGCCCTGTATGCCGGGTTCCGGCTGCTGCCGACGGGGACGAATTTGCATCACATGGATTTCCAGGTGGCGGGCGCGAACGCGTTGGAGATGTGCGATCCGGCGAATCCGCAGTTCATCCCGGTGGTGGCGATGCGGTCGCCGGTGCGGATGGAGTTGCGCGCGGAAAGCGGTGCCGCTCCGTCGGCGGGACGCGAGACGCGCTGGGTGCTGACGCTGGCGACGTCGGGCGGCAAGCCGATCGGGCCGGTGGATCTGGTGACGGTGCATACGCGCAAGCTGCACCTGCTCGTGGTCGATCCGACGCTTCAGGATTACCAGCACGTCCACCCGGAGCCGGGCGGGCGTCCGGGCGAGTGGCTGTTCGCGCACACGCCGAGGCGGGCCGGGGAGTATCGCGTGTTCGCGGATTTCACGCCGGCCGCGACGGGGCGGGGGCTGTATTCGTTTGCTGATTACACCGCGGCGGGCGGCGTCGCGGCGGAAGGCCCGTCGGGATGGCGCGCGCCGGGGCTTGGCGAGGCGGCCGGGCGCGACGGATACGTGCTTTCGCTAAACCTCGAGAAGGGCGGCGCGGTCAAGGCCGGCGCGCCGGGCACGCTGATCTTTTCGATCCGTGCGAAGGACGGCGGGGCGGTGCCGATGGAGCCGGTGATGGGCGCCTATGTCCACATGACGGCTTTCGACGACGCGCGGAGCGGATTCGCGCACCTGCATCCGCGGGTGGCGCCGGGGGAAACGCAAACCGCGGCGAACGGCGAGGCGCCGTTGCCGCGGTTGAGGGAAACGTCGAAGCCGGATTTCGCCTTCGATGTGATGATCCCGCGCGAGGGTCGTTATCTCGTGTGGGCGCAGTTCAGGCTGCGAGGCGAAGAGTGGTTTCAACCCTTCGCGCTCGAGGTGACGCGGTAGGCGAACGACGTGGGTCAGGCGGTGAGGGCGTCGCTTTCGCAGCGACGGCGGCGGAGGAGCGCGGTGGAACCGGCGAGGAGGCCCGCGACGGCGGCGAAGGAGGCGGGCTCAGGCACCGCGACGGCGGCGATGGGCGCGCCGCGCGGGGCGGGGAAAGGCTTCGGTGATGCACATGCCGGACTCCGTCAAGGGGCCGGCAATTTCCCAATTGGCGCCGTCCAGGCCTACAAGAAGGACGCGGCGCGCCGGGGAATTGGCGGAGCGAAGGAGGGGGGCACGCGGGCGGAAAATCACGCCCCGATCCGGAGGTGGGGGCGATCCAAAGCGCAGCGTTTGGCGATGGTTAGGTGATTTTCCTGGGGGGGCGTCTTCGTGGGAGTTGGCCGGCGAGGAGCGTGAGGACGGATTCTTGTTTGAATTTCGGCTCGTCGGGTGGGCGTGCGCGTCTCGGCGCAGGCGGCCGGTCGGCCGGGAGGGCCCGGCCCGTCCGCCTAGGCGCTGAGAGTCGGTGAGCCAATCCCAAGGCAAACGGGCGGGACGCCCGTGCCATATGGCATGGGCGTCTCGGCCATGTCGGGGACTGTGTCGTTATTTTCGACGCGCTACACTGGATTGTGTTTAGGCGAGGACTTCGGCGAGCTTGGCGGTGTTTTTGCCGCCGCCCATGGCGACGTCGGGTTTGCCGCCGCCTTTGCCGTCGAGCTGGGCCGTGAGCGCCTGGATGATCTTGCCGGCGTTCTTGCCGGCTTTGATCGCGGCGGGGCTGCAGAGCGCGACGACGCTGGCCTTGTCGCCGATCACGGCGCCGAGCTGCACCACGCCTTCGCCGAGCTGGCCGAGGACCTGCGAGCCGAGGTTGCGCAGCGCCTCGGGGCCGTCGACGACGACCACGGCGGAGACGAACTTGAAGCCGTCCTTCTCGGTCGCGGCGGCGACGAGTTTGGTCGCCTGCGCGGCGGCGGCGGCCTGTTCGAGGGCGGCGAGTTTCTTCGCCTGCTCGGCTTTTTCGGCGAGGAGGGAGGTGAGGCGCTGTTCGAGCTGGGAGACGGGCGCGCCGACTTTTCCGGCGAGGGCGTAGATGCGGGCTTCCTCGGCGGCGACGAAGTCGTAGGCGGCCTGGCCGCAGACGGCTTCGAGGCGGCGCGTGCCGGCGGCGACCGCGCCTTCGGAGACGATCTTGAAGAGGCCGATCTCGCCGGTGGTGTTGACGTGGGTGCCGCCGCAGAGCTCGCGGCTGTAGCCGCCGATGTCGACGACGCGGACGCGCTTGCCGTATTTCTCGCCGAAGAAGGCGAGGGTGCCGGCGGGCTTCTTGTCGAAGTCGGTCTCGTAGCCCTGGACCTCGGCGTTGTCGAGGATGCGCCAGTTGACGATGTGCTCGATCTCGCGGAGCTGGGCGGGGGTGACGGCCTCGAAGTGCGCGAAGTCGAAGCGCATGCGGTCGGGGGCGTTGAGCGAGCCGGCCTGGCGGACGTGGGTGCCGAGCACGCGGCGGAGCGCGAAGTGGAGGAGGTGCGTCGCGGTGTGGTGGCGCTGGATGGCGCGGCGGCGGATCATGTTCACGCCGGCCTCGACGACGGCGCCGACAAGGGAGTCGAGGAATTCGTCGGTGACGGTGGCGGAACCGCGCGGAGCCTCGTCGAGGACTTTACCCTCGACGTTGGAGACCTTGTGGAGGTGGCGGCCTGCCTTGTCCTTGATCGTGTCGCTGATCTGGACGGTCTGGCCCTTGGCGAGGACGACGCCGTTGTCGCCAAGCTGGCCGCCCATTTCGGCGTAGAAGGGGGTCTCGTTGAACACGAGGTAGGTGTCGTCGCCGGAGCGGACGAGCTCGGTGACGGTGACGGCGTAAGACTGGGACTTGCCGATGACGTAGCCGATGAAGGGGGTGGGCTTGGCCTCGACGGTTTCGGAGCCTTCGGTGGCGGCGACGACGATGACCTTTTTGGTGGAGGCCTGGCCGCGCTTGCGCTGCTCGTCCATGAGGCGCTCGAACTCGGCGGTGTCGACGGTGAGACCGCGCTCGGTGGCGAGCAGCTGAGTCATGTCGAGGGGGAAGCCGTAGGTGTCGTAAAGTTCGAAGGCGGCAGCGCCGGGGAAAATTCCGGCCTTTCGAAAGGCTGCCTCGTTTGCGGAGTCTGAAAAATATTCAGCAAGCTTGGACTCGTCGTTCAGCAGCTGATCAAGAACTCCTACGCGCGCGGTTTCTGGCCACAGGTTCAGCATCGCCTCAATTTGAACTCCCAAGACGGCATCGGCGACAGATGTGAAGCGTCCGATACCGCGCTCGATCGTCTTACCAAAGCTCTCTTCCTCGCTGCGGATCACGCGGCGGATGATATCCTGTTGCTGCTTCAGCTCGGGGAAGACGTCGCCGAGGCTCTCGACGACGGGGGCGACGAGTTGCTCGAAGAAGCCGGTCTTCAGGCCGAGCTTGGTTCCGTAGAGAATGCCGCGGCGGAGGATGCGGCGGATGACGTAGTTGCGGCCTTCGTTGCCGGGCATGATGCCGTCGGCGATGGAGCAGCTCACGGTGCGCGCGTGGTCGGCGAGCACGCGGTAGGCGATGTCGATGTTCTCCTGCTCGGTGAGGCCTTCGCGCTTGGTCGGGACCGTTCCCGTGTAGGTCTTGCCGGAGAGGGCGGCCACCTTGGCGAAGAGGGGGGCGAAGACGTCGGCGGCGTAGTTGGAGGGCTCGGCGGTGAAGTCGGTAAAGCCCTTCGTGTTCGCGTAAATACCAGCCACGCGCTCAAAACCCATGCCGGTGTCGACGTGCTTGGCGGCGAGGGGCGAGAAGGTGCCGTCGGCGTTGGCGTTAAATTGGATGAAGACGTGGTTCCAGATCTCGATGCAGCGGGGGCTGGAGGCGTTCACGCCCTTGCGGCCCTCGACCTCGTCGTCGGAGGGGAGGAGGTTGAAATGGATCTCGGAGCAGGGGCCGCAGGGGCCGGTGTCGCCCATCTGCCAGAAGTTGTCCTTGCGGTTGCCGTGGACGATGTGGATGGCGGGATCGAGGCCTTCTTTTTTGAAGAGTTCGGTCCAGATGGCGGCGGCTTCGTGGTCGAATTCGGAGGGGTCGCCGGGCTTGGGGGCGTAGACGGTGGCGAAGAGGCG
>CAMLNJ010000294.1 GCA_946481225.1 uncultured Verrucomicrobiota bacterium
GCCGCCCGCGCCGACTACCTTGAGCGGCCCGCCGATATCCGCGACCAGTTGGCCACCCTCGGCAAACCCGGTCTCACCTCCGCCGTCCTCGACGACACCACCTTCGACGAACCTCCCACCGACGCCGACCTCCGCCGCAACTTGGAGGCCCTGCTCGCCCTCTCGCCTGAAAACCAGGTCCTCTTCGAAACCTTCGCCGGCGGCCCCACCTACTCGAAACTCGAAAGCGCCCCGGGCCCCTACGAATGGAGCGACGCCGCCTGGACGCGCACCCGCAACTCCTTCGCCGCGCTTTCCCCCACCACCCAGACGCGCCTCCTGAGCCTCGGCGCGGTCGAGGGCCTCTTCGACTACAGCGCCACCTTCATCGATGCCGCCCTGATCGACTACGACACCTCCTTGCCCGCCACCACCCGCGGCGCGATCCAGACCGCCGACTGGGGCCGCTACTTCGCCAACTATTTTTCCAACGACGAATTTCGCTCCACCTTCGCCGTCGCGGCCTCCTTCAGCGGCGCCGAGTTGAACACCATCCGCGAGTTCCACATCTCCCCCTACGCCTTCTCCTCCCCAAGCACAATCCCCTCCGGGACCCAGACTCCCGGGCCCGCCACTTCGACCGAAGGCGGGGGTAATCCAAAAGAGAACCTCGCGGTCCTCGCCGCGCTTTCCACCACCGATCGCGCCCTTCTCCGCACGCTCTCCGACGGCGATTCCATCCTCTTCGCCTCCCTCTCCGGCTACTACGACCCCGAAACGTCGAGCTACGTCTACCCCACCTACGCCGAGACCCTCGCCAACGCCCTCGCCTTCGCCCGCAGCTTCTCCTCCGCCGACTTGGAAACCCTGCGCCTCCTCGGCCTCGGCCACCAGCTCTTCCACCATCGCCCCGGCGACACCGTCTACGTCGGCGACAGCCCCACCCCGATCGGCGAACGCTTCGCCTATCTCCTCTCCCTCTATCGCTCGCTCACCCCGGAGCAGCAGGACGCCGTGCGCGACACCGAGCTCTTTTCCACCGCCTATTTCGGCGACATGCGCCTCGACACCGCCACCCTCGCCTCGACTCTCGACGCGTGGAGCGGCCTCTCCCTCTCCACCCGCGACTACCTCGTTTCCGAAGGAGACGGGCTGAACCTCCTCGACCTTTTCTCCTCGGCCAACCCGCTCGGAAATCTCGACGCGCTGCTTTCCTCCCTCACCCCCGGCGAACTCGCCGTGCTCCGTGAAATGAACGTGGGCGAAGCCCTCCTCGAGGCCCTTTACGGCGGAACCCTGCCCTCCTCCGCCGAAGTAAAGGATTTCGTCGGCTTCGTCGCCTCGCTCGGCGACACCCAGCGCTTCACTCTCAACGAACTCGGCATCACCGGCGAAGGCAACGCCCGCCAAGGCCTCCTCCGCGCCGACCGCGACGGCCTCAAGCGCCTCCTCCAGGCCTACGCCGACCTCCCCGGCGATCTCCGCGCCGACACCCGCCAGATCGAGCCCTATGCCAGCTACCGCTCCTACGTCGGTCGCAGCTTCTTCTTCGCCAACGACGACGGCTACGATTACAACACCTACAACGTCACCTTCGCCTCGCCCGACGACCTCCACGTCGGCGCCGTCCGCCGCCTCTCGCTCTTCAAAGACACCTACGCCTCCGGCACCACCTTCACCGTCCCCGCCGGCAAGGACGTCTACCTCCGCGCCTCCACGCAGATCGACCTCGACGGCGCCACCTTCTCCAGCGGCGTCCGCACCATCACCATGGAAGCCGCCACCCTCAACCTCGCCAACCTCGACTTCCCCGACGGCTCGTCGGTCAGGCTCTATTCCAAGTTCGGAGGCGCCGGCACGAACGGGAAATACCCGAACTTCGGATCCTCGGAATACGGCCGCGTGAACTTCATCACCAACGTCCGGTATGGCGGCGCCCTGATGTTCGACGAAGCCAGCTTCGATTCCGCATCCAAGGGCAAAGTCACCATCAACCCCCTTTCCATCCTTCCGAACGGCTCCTCCCCCGTTCTCCAATCCGGCGGAGTCTCGCTTCCCAACACTAACAACACACTCAAAGGCCCGACGCCCTGACCGTATCCCCGCGATCAATGACAAAGCAGCGAGCTTCGATGGCTCCGGCCCGGACCACCTCGATACGCCCCTCTCGATCGCATAAATCCGGTCACGCCGCTCCCCGACCAATCGCCGCCTCCCCGATACCCATGCGCCGCTCCCTCCTTTCCGCCCTGGCCCTCGCCGCCCTGCCCCTCTCCGCGCAGGCCCAGACCCCCACGATCATCGAACGCGCCAACCAAGGCGCCCCCGGTCCCGCCGCCCCCGCCCCGGCGCCGGAGGCCGCGCCCGCCGCCCCCGGCGCCGACACCGACGCCGGCACCCAACGCGTCGCGGAGCCGCGCAAGCTCCCCTTCCGCGTCTCCGCCTCCGTCGACGAGCAACTCTACGCCTCCTCCAACGTCTTCCTCGCCCCCGAGGACACCTCGGCGAGCGACACCGGCGCCCTCGTATCCACCACCACCGTCGCCATCGGCATCGACACCCTTCCCGTCGTCCTCGGGGAGGGCCGGCTCACCTTCGCCGCCGATTTCGTCTGGCAGCGCAACCTCCACGGCCTCGCCACCTCCGACCAGGCGATCGAGGACCTCGATTTCGACAGCTACTCGCTGCCCCTCTCCGCCACCTACCGCTGGGGCCGCGGCTGGCAGGCCGGCGCCAGCCTCACCCTCGGCTCCCTCTACTCCATCGGCGACTCGCCTTCGCACGAGCTCCTCTACCGCAGCGTCGTCCCCGCCCTCTCCCTCCGCAAACTCGTTCGCCTGTCCTCCAACCTCGTGGCCTCCGCCGGCGCCGGTATCAGCTACTCGGATACCTGGACGACCCTCCGCGACGTGCCCGTCGCCGCTCTCCGCTACCGCGACGATCGCAACGACCGCGTCGACGCCTCCCTCGACGCCGCGCTCCACGCCTTCGACGGACCCTGGACCTTCTCCCCCTCCATACGAATCGCCCAGAGCCACTACCTCCACTGGCAGGAGGCCGCGTTCAACTCCCAGAACCGCGACGACTTCTCCGCCTCGCTCGGCCTGAGCCTCTCCTACGCCTTCGGCGACTGGGGAAGCGCCCGCGCCTTCGCCGCCTACGACCTCCGCGAATCCGCGGGCGGCATCATCGACTACGATTACGGCGCCGGCACCGCCGGCCTCGGCGCAAGCCTCTCGATCCGTTTCTAAGACAGGCAATACAAGCCGTGGCACGGTCGTCCCCGGCCGTGTCCCGTCCCTGCTCGTGTAGCCACGGCCGTCCCGGCCGTGCCCTTCGCGCCATCGCCTCCCGCGGAAAAGCTGCCCCGCTTTGCCCCGCCCGCACCGCGTCAACTCCGACCCGACTCCAATTCCTCCGCACCATTATAGGGCACGCCTCCCCCGGAAAAGTGTCGGCCTTATCCGCAATGACTGACACCCGTTCCCACGACGCCGGCGCGAAGATCCTCCTTCGCGGTATCCACCTCACCCTCACCGACGCCCTGCGCGAAAACCTCCGGAGAAAGGCCGAACGCCTCCTCCGTCACGAGCCACGCATCGACCGCATCCGCCTCGACCTCGAGCACGACGCGACACGCGGCCGCGCCTCTTTCGTCGCCAAGGGCCACATCGAGATCGGCGGCCCCGACATCCTCGCCACCATGGTCGCCGAAGACGCCCACAAGGCCGTCGACCTCCTCATCGACAAGCTCGACCGCCTGCTCCACCGCCGCGGCGAACTCTTCAAGGCGCGGCGCCACCGCCACCCGCCGCTGCGCGAGGCCGCGTGACGCCAACGACGGCTAGACCATTCCATTCCGCGCCAGCCCGCCGACGCCCCGCCGGCTTCCATGCGAAGCCGGCGTTTTCGTTCCGCGCCAAAGACCACCGCGCTCCCGGAATCCCCCCGAGCCGCCGCTCCGGGGGCGCCAAATTGCGCGACTCGCGTCTTTTTTCTCGGCACTCCCGCCCGGGGCGTTTTCCTCCCCGCCGTGGTCCCGCTTAAAGTCCTCTTCGTTTCGCCCGAAGTAGAGCCGTTCGTCAAAGTGGGAGGCTTGGCCGACATGGTCGGCTCCCTTCCCAAGGCCCTCGCGGCCCTAGGGCATGACGTGCGCGTCATCCTACCTGCCTACGGCAGCCTCCGCCTCGATTCCGCCTGGCACGCCCTGCCCGACGCGCTCGGGGTCGATGTGGGATCGGAAGCACGCTGGGCCCGCACCTGGGAAACCGTTCTCCCCGGATCGAAGGTCCCGGTCTACGCGCTGGAGCACGAGGAATACTTCGCCCGCCCGGAGGTCTACGCCGGCCCGTGGGGGAATTTTCCCGACAACGACCTCCGCTTCACCTTCCTCTGCCGCGGCGCGCTGAATCTCTGTCTCCAGCTCGGCTGGACACCCGACGTCGTCCACGCGCACGACTGGACCACGGGCCTCCTCCCCGTGCTGCTCAACACCACCCTGCGCAACACCCCGCTCGGCCGGACCGCGTCGGTCTTCACGATCCACAACCTCGAGCACCAAGGCTACGCCGACCGCCGCGTCGTCGACTTCGCCCACCTGCCGCCCTCCGAGTTCCGCCCCGACAGCCTCGAAAGCGTCGGCGCGGTCAACATGATGAAGGCGGGCCTCTATCACGCCACGAAGCTCACCACCGTCAGCCCCACCTACGCCGAGGAGATCAAGACCCCCGCCGGCGGCTTTGGTCTCGACCACGTGCTCCGCTTCCGCGCCGCCGACCTCGTCGGCATCCTCAACGGCATCGACGCCGCCGCGTGGAACCCGGCGATGGATAAACACCTGCCGCG
>CAMLNJ010000295.1 GCA_946481225.1 uncultured Verrucomicrobiota bacterium
AGCGTGCGGCCGGCGGTGGTGCTGCCACGGAGCGTGGCGGTGGATGCGCCGGTGAGTGCACCGATCGGGACAGTGAGGTCGGACGCGAGGGTCGCGGGCCAGTACGTGTAGGTATTGGCGCCGAGGTCGAGTTCGGCGTTGGGAATGCCGGCGGCGTTGCGGAAGCGCATGTCGCCACCGTCGCCGTCGGTGACGGCGAAGATTTTTCCGGTGAAGGCGGACCAGTCGCCCATCAGCTCGGTGCGGACGAAGGGCGTGTAGAACGTGAGGTTGCCCGAGCCGGTGAGCGACCCGGTGAGATCGCAGCGACCGTCGGCTTCGAGGCGGGCATTGGCGCCGGCGGGGACGATCACGTCCCATGCGCAGACGGTGCCGAAGTTCTGGACGTTGGTCATCGCGAGCGTGCCGTTGCCGATGGTGACGGGGCCGGAGCCGAGGGCGAAACGGTTGGCTGCAGCGGAGGCGAGCGTGACGCGGCCGTCGTTGATAACCGTGCCGCCGGCGTATGTGTTGGCCGAAGCGAGGATGACAGTGCCGGAGCCGGTTTTTGTCAGCGCGCCGGGGCCGCCGACGACGCCGGAGAGCTGGAGAAGCACTCCGGAGGTGGTGACGTCGATGGTGCCGCCGCCGCTGGCGAGCGTGAGGTCACGGTCGGTGCTGGTGGAATCGCTGCCCGTCATGCGGAGACCGCCGCCATCGAGGACGAGGTTGGAAGCGCTCGCGGAGGAAGCGCCGATGGGGCTGGGGGAGCCGCCGTCGGCGAGGGTTTCGAAGGCGAGGAGGCCGCCGTTGACGGTGACGGGACCGGTGAAGCTGTTGAGCGTGTCGAGCGTGAGCGTGCCGGCGCCGGACTTGGCAAGGCCGGTGGAGCCGGTGATCGAGCCGGAGCCGGTGAAGGTGTAGTTGGTCGCTGAGGACACAGTGACGGAGAACGGGTTGACCGCCTCAGTGATGTTTACGCTGGGTGTGGCGCTGCCGGTGGAGTCGAAGGTGACGGAATCACCAGGGACAAAACCGTCGGTCGTGGTGCCGTCGCGGAGCCAGGACTGGGTGGTGATAAGATCCCACTGGGAGCCGGCGCCGCCCTGCCACGCGAGCGCGGCGACGGGACGGGTGGTGGGCACGGTGAGGGTGATCGCACCGCCGGCGGTGGAGTAAGAGTACGGAATGCCGTCAAGGCCTGAGAAGGCGAGGTTCGCGGCGCCGTTGAGTGCGCCGGTGTAGGTGACGAGCGTATACGTGCCGGCGGTGAGCGAGGTATTGAGCAGATTGATGTGGATCGTGGTCGCGCCGGTGATGTTGAGGTCGCCGGTGATGGCGAGGCGGTCGCTCGGGGTCGTGGTGCCGGCGGGGTCGTCGGAGAGATCAAAGGCGAGCGTGGAGCCGGCTTCAGCGGTGAGGCCACCGGCGAGAGAAAGCGTGCCGGCATTGTTCATGCCGTTGCCGGGCGTGAGGCTGGAGCGGAAGGCGAGCGTGACGGGCTGGGCGATCGTGCCCGCGCCGCTGATACGGCCGCCGGTTTCGCCGGCGGCGCGAGGGCCGCCCCAGGTGCCGCCCCAGACTAGGAGCGGACTGCCGGTGAGCTGGCCGTCGATGCGGAGGGCGCCGTCCCAGACGGTGGTGGCGCCGGTGAAATTGTGCGAGCCGGTGAGTGTGAGGGTGCCGGCGCCGAGCTTCGTGAGGGTCATCGCGCCAGTGAGCGAACCGGCGGAGCCATCGAAGGTGTAGTCGGCCGCGGAGAAAACCGTGACGGCGGAGGGAGCGAGCGCGCCGGAGAGGATGACCGGGGCGGCGTTGTTACCGGTGTGATCGAAGAGAACGGAGGTGCCGTTGGAGAACGCGGTGGGCGCGGTGCCGTAGAGGCCTTGCTTCCACGCGGTGGTGGCGGTGTCCCATGTATTCGCGGCGCCAGCACCGCCTTGCCAGAAGAGGCTCGCGGTGGCGACGGGCGGCGGAGGCGGCGGGGTCATGCCGGTGCCGAGGTAGTAATCGACGTAGGAGGATTGGACGTAGCCCTTGGTCGTCGCCTGCACGCGGTAGGCGGCGTTGTGCATGAGTGTGTAGAGGCGGTTGGGCGCGGAGAGCGTGGTGGTATAGATGCGCAGCTCGGAGAAATCATTGGCGACGAGGACGAGCTCTTCGCGCCAGTCGCCGAGGATGTCGCCCCAGAAGGCGGGGCGGCCGCCGAAGGCCTGGTGGACGCCGCCGTTGTCATTGTAGATTGTATAGATGCGATCGACGGAGCCGTTGGCGGGATTGAACTTGTTGACGACGGGGCTGAGCGCACCGGAGCCGGCGCCGTCGACGAATTCGCGACTGAGGTCGCCATCCCACCAGAGGCCTTCGGGCGCCCAGAGGTTGTTGGCGAAGATTTTGTTTCCGTTGGCGTCCCAAATGCCCGGCTGGGTCGAGTACATCTCGTAACCGTAGTGGTTGGGGTCCATGTCGAGCGCGATGCCGCGACCGACGTCGGCGAGGCCGGGGGAGTACCATTTTTTAAACATCACGCCGGTGTCGGAGCTGTAGTAAGCGGTGGCGAGGAGAGAGGGGTTGTACTGCTGGATGGCGTAGGTTTCCAGGCCGGGCCAGTTGGGGTTGAGGTCGGCGATGTGGAAGCGGTCGCCGTGGGTGAGCTCTGTATAGAAAAGCTGGGTACCGTCGTCGTCGATGACGTGGCCGATGTCGCAGACCTCGTCGCGACCGTCGTTATCGACGTCGGCGATGCGGATTTGGTGACCCTCGGCGCCGGGGCCGGTCTGGGCCCAGGTCCAGCGAAGGGAGAGAACGCCGTTGCGGTAGTCGAAGGTGGAGAACACGCGGCGAAACGCGCCGCCGTCTTCGCGATTGTAGCCGTAGAAAAGGACGGACGGGCGGGTGCCGTCGAAGTAGCCGATGGCGCACTTGCTGGTGAGCGTGCCATGGGCGGCCCAGGGATTGGGGAGGGCAACGCGGCCGAGCTCGGCGCCGGAAAGGCCGTCGAAGACGGAGACGAACTGATCGGTGTCGTTGACGTGGGTGACAGAGGCAACCTGCGCGCTGGCGGCGTTGGTGACGGTGACGCCGTTGGCGGTGCGGACGAGGACTTCGGCGCGACCGTCGCCATCCATGTCGTAGACGGTGACGTTGTCGGTGTCGCCGATGGAGATGGCGGTGGAGCCGGGCTCGTAGGCGTATTGCTCAACTGAATTCGGGCCCATGGCCATGCGCCAGAGGAAGGTGCCGTCGCGTTTATAGGCTTCGAGGAACTGGGGTTCGGAGGCGTTGGGGTTGGTGGAGAGGCGGTCGAGGACGAAGTCGTACTCGCCGTCGCCATCGAGATCGCCGACCCAGGCGAACTTCACGTCATAGGGATAGGTCGAGGCGGGGTTTGGATGGGTGGTCGCGAGCGGGAGGGAAAGATATTGGCGGCCGGTGACGGCGTTGGCGGCGAGTGTGAACGGTGCGCTGGCCTGGGCGGGTTGCTCGATGCCGTTGAGAACCGGGACGACCGTGTAGCTGATGGCGGACGCGAAGTCTCCGGAGGAGAGCGTGTTGTCGCGGTAGTTGGTCGAGGCGGAGAGCGGGGCGACGTTGAGCAGGACCGGCGCGCCGCCGCCGATGGAACGGTAGAGGTTAAAGGCGATGCCGGTAGGATCGGTGCCGAGGAGCCGCCAGCCGATGTAGGCTTCGGTGGACGTGGTGCGGACGGCGACGACGCCGCGGCCGAGATTTTCCATCTGGCGCTGGGCGTGGAGTGTGTTGGCGGATACAAGCGCGGCGAGCAGGGCGGCGCAGGCGAGCAGGGTATTGAGGAAGCGAGACATGCGGGTGGTGGTTAAAGGGAGAGGCGGCGGGCGGTGTAGGGCGGCGAGGAAAGAGCGTGGGGCGTGGGCGTTGCCCGGACTGGCGGGAGATGGCGTTTACCGAGTGGAAGCGGTCGGGGCGGTTTCGGATGGGGAATCAGGGGCGGGCAACGCGGCGCGGGGGGCGGTTCGCACGAGAAGTTTTTGGGCGAGCGGCCGCTCCCCGGCATCGGAGAGGCGTATCCAGCAAAAGGAGTCTGGCGGGCAGAGCTCGAGGAATGCGGCGTGTATGGCCAGCGGCGCTGGGGCGGCGTCCGGAAGCGCGAGTAGGCAGGCGACTTCTCCCTCGGGGGAAAGGGTCAGCGAGAGAAGATCGGGGCGGACGGGGCGGCTGGCGTGTTCGAGGCGGAAGCTTTCGAGGAGCTTTGTGGCGAGCTGCGCGCGGATGGCGGGAAAGTTTTCGGCGTTGATGCCCGGGGTGTTTTCGTCGGCAAGGATGAGCGTGGCGATCTGGAGCGAGACGATCAGCTGGACCTCGAGGCGGTCATGATCCCAGCGGAATTGCGCGGTGCTCTCGGAGGGGCGATGGGCGCGGGCGGGGAGTGCGGCGCAGAGCGCGGCCAAGCCAAAAAAGACGCGGAGCGTCAGGCGGTGTAGCGAAAGGAGTCGGGAGAATGCGGCGGGGGGACGCATGAACGGGGCGATGGGGTGGCGAAGATGCATCGAATGGCCCCGGCAGTGGCCAGCGGGAGAGAATCATACAGTAAGGAAAAGTGCCTATGTGAGAGAAGGGGGTGGCGACGCGGATTCGGAGTGAACGGAGGTCGGGGCGCGGAGCGGCGGGCGTTGCCGCTAGTATTTGAATTCATGCGACGCGGGGGGATGCAGGGACCGACTTGGAGTGCGCGGGCTGTGGGACAGCGGTCGTCGTGAGTGCGGGCCGCGGCGGTGTAGACCAAGCCGGCGTGATTGTCGGGGTTGCCTTGGAAACGCGGAGTCTTTCGGGTTTCGGCATGGCTGTTTTTCAAGCGACA
>CAMLNJ010000296.1 GCA_946481225.1 uncultured Verrucomicrobiota bacterium
CCTTGGCCCAGGCGTTGGTGTTCCCCACCGCGGTCACGCGCGCCACCATTTCACAATCGCCGCTGGCGGTTTGATAAACATAGCGGAACTCGTCTACGGTATCCCAGATGTCGGCGCCCGAACCGTTCACGGTGAAGGTGCCATTGGTCTGGGTGGCGCTGCCGGTGGCGCCCACCGCGCCGATGTCGCCCGTCTGCCACGGGCTGGGCAGGGCGGTGAGAGAGACGTTGTCCACGGTGGCCGTCGCAAGCGTGCCGTCGTTGTGGCTGGTGACCGCGAGGCCGGCGTAAACCGTGGCGCCCATCGGGATGGTTTCGGAGCCGATCAGGATCCAGCTCGAGCCGTCGGAGGAGCGGTAGGCGGTGAACGTGTTGCCGCTGCGCACGAGCCGCACCCAGTGCGGCGCCGCGGCGCCGCCGTTGCCCGTGGACGTGCTCGCGCCGCCCGTCGTCGTGCGGCGGATGAACTCGGCGCCCGCGGAGGGCGTCACGTTCACCAACGCATGGGCGGAGTTCGCGTTGAGCGATTCGCGGATCATCACGCCCGCCTTGGCCGCGGTGTGGGTGTTGGAGAGCGAGGCCACGCGGGCGCGGATGTCGCAGTCGCCCGTGATCTGCTGATGGACGAAATTAAACTCGTCGGCGGCGCCCCAGATGTCCGCGCCCGAGCCGTTGATGGTGTAAACACCGCTCGTGTAACCCGACGAGCCCGCCGCACCCACGGCTCCGACGTCGCCGCCCGTCCAGCCCGAGGGAAGCGAGCCGAGGCTGGGGGTCGTCGCGGAGGCCTGGCTGGAGTTGGCGCTCTCGCCGGCGGCATTCACGGCGCTCACCACGTAGTAGTAGGTCGTCGCGGCGTTCAGGCCGGTGTTGTTGAAGCTCGTGCCGGTCACTCCGGTTTGCACCGTCGTGTAGGGGCCGCCGCTCACGGTCGCGCGCTTGACGTTGTAGCTCGTCGCGCCGGAGGCGGCGCTCCAACTCAGGTTGATCTGGCCGGCCGATGCCGCCGTGGCGCTCAGGCCTGCGGGCGGGTTGCCGGCAACCGGCCAGCTGATGGAGTCGATATAACAAGTGCCGGTCCACGCCGCATTGGTGGAAAACCGAAGGCTAAGTCGCTTCAATGGCGTCGTGAAGGTCGAGGGAACCGTCAGGGTGATCGTGTTCCACGCGTTGGTGCTCAGGCTGCCAAACCAACCGGCGCTCCACGTCCAGTTATAATCCTGTAGAATGGGCTCGATCACCGTGACCGCGCTACCGCCCGGTATCCATACACGGAAGGTGATCGTCGCGCCGACGGGCACGTTCACGTCGCTCCGAACCACAGACGAGTTGCCCGCCGCCGTGCCGGTGAAGTTCACCGCCAGCGACCGGTTGCCGGCAAACTTCTGGGTGGTCGAAGTCGCGATACCGGAGATGAGTGTTCCGCTCGCCGACCACCGCTGCGGGTCGGTTTCAAAATGATATTGGGTCGGATCCGGGTTGGCGCCGGCGGTCGTCGCGTGGGCCTCGGGCGAAAACCCGGACGCCCCGGAACCATTCACCGCGACCACTTGATAATAATAAGTGGTGCCGCCATTGAGGCCGGTATCGGTATAGGACGTGCCCGTGATGCCGGTGACCACCGGTGCGATGCCGCTCTCGTAGCCGGAATTCGCCGCGCGGTAGAGCCTGTAGCTGGTGGCGCCGCTGACGGCGTTCCAAGACAGGGTTATCTGGTTGTTATTGGCCGTCGCGCCCAGGCCGGTCACCGCGTAGGGGGCGCCGTTCGGAGGCGGCGGCGCGATCCCGCCCGTGATCACGTTGACCGCATCCGGGTTGGTGAGCTCGCCCGTGTCATAGTTGAAGGGGCTGTCCGGGGTGCTCCAATAAAAGGGACTCAGTCCGTGACCGTGGGCGGAATCGACCAGATACTTGTTCCAATAAAGGCTGGAAGCCCGATTGTAGGCGGCCGCGTCTCCGGTGAGGAAACTCTTCCCCGCACCTTGGAATTCACCGATCAAGACCGGGATGCCCTTGTTGATATACTGGTCGGTGTCAGCTGCTGGAAGCCCGAGTCGATCTCGCCTTCTTCGCCCCAAGTGGCGTTGTGGGACGGGTCCGCAGGATTATGGTAGGCCGGCCCCCAGTAATAGGTGGAATCCACGGTGTTCGTCTGGGTAAATCCGAAAGGCGTGTAGTTATGATATTCAACCATCAGGCGGCCGGGAGTCGGGTCGGACGGCAGGGTGGTCAGCCACGCCGTGTCTCCGCCGCCTTGCAGCACGAGCCAGCGGTTGGTATTGCCGCCGCCGACGGCGCGGACGGCGTTGATGAAGGTCTGGTGGTAGGCCATCAGAGTGCTCATCTCCGCTGGGCTATGCACGTTGGGTTCGTTGGCCCCGGCGAAAAGCAGATGGTTGTCGTAAGCCGCGAACGCGGTGGCGATCTGCGTCCAGTAGGCATTCACCTTGGCGTTGATCGTCGGATCCACGGAGGAGCCGATGTTGTTTTCCAGCCAGCCGCCGTCCCAGTGGTCGTTTATGACGACATACAAGCCGGCGGCTATGGCCCGGTCCACGGCCTGTTTCACCTGCGCCATGTAGGCGGGGTCGATCTGATAGGGGGGAGTGGTCTTGTTGGAGTTCTCGCCCCAGGCGCAGGGGATGCGGACGGCGTTGAAGCCGGCGTTGGCGGCGGAGACGTAAACCGCCTGAGACGGGATCGAGTAGCCCCAGACAGCCTCCAAGCTGTTGCCGAGGTTGAACCCATAGGTGGGCGTCGGAAGCGGCGTGGACGCCGGTATGGCGGCCGGGCGCGCCTGCAACCCGAGCGCGAAGGCCGCGTCGTAGCTGTGGCTGGCCCCGGTGGTGATGGCGCCGCCGTTGATGGGGATCATGGCGATCTCGCCGCCGGCGTAGGCGTTTTGGGCCACGGCCAGCGCGGCCCAGCCGCCGCTCGCCGGTTTGATGCCGAAAGAGAACGCGTAGGTCTTGTTGGCCTCGAGCGGGACTTTCAGGCCGCTCCATTTCAGCCAGACGCCGTCGGTGAATCCGGGGTTCGGCGAGTTGAGGGAGAGGAGCAAGGTCGCGGTGTTACCGCTGATCGAGTAGAGGCGCAGGTGGTAGGTAGCGGTGCTCGCGGGCGTGCCGTATCCACCGCCTGAATTCAGCCCGGCGGTTTTAACCGACAAGGACACGAGGTTCATCGGATTGGCACCGGTGGTGAAAGTCTGCCCGGCGGGCACGGCGTTGTCCGTGTAATAGTTCAAGCCATCCGGCGAGGTCGTGCCGCTGGTGGCGAGTTGCACGATGTCGTTCGAGCCCGGAGTGGGCGCGGTGGCGCCGAGGCTCGAGAACGTGTGGGCGGCGGACAAACGCCCGCCCATCACGAAGGCGGCGGCGACGCCCAAAAGGGCGGATAATCTACCTAAGCGTTCACGAATGAACATAAACATCCCGATTTGGGTTTGGGGCCAGAGGTTGGACAGCGAAAGGACCTCACCCCGCTGGCGAAGGGCGGATCGGACAAGGGACGGACAGCGCGAACAGAAACCCCCGGGGAACATGCCCGTATCACGCGGACCACGCGGCCATCGCGTATGAGAATACTGGATGGCGCGCGGGTCGGACGCGTTGGCGGAGACGTTGCGGATCTAGGCGTTCTCGAACGGCACGACCGTGGGAACGGGTGGCCCAAGACGGTTTCGAAGCAGGGGTAACGAAATGGGGTGGAAGGACGCAGGGTCGCGACCTGCATGGAGGGGAAACATGATTTATCGAAAAATCAAGCTCAGATTTCGGGTTTATGCGGTTCCATCTATCATACCGGCGCGCATCGCTTCGGAGTCCGGGTGGGACGGACGCGGCCCTGAGCCCGTCACCCTGTTTTCCAGCCACCGGCGCGGGGACGCGCCCGTCCACCTGCGAAGCTAAAGAACGCCGCCTCGATGTAGCAGGCCGGACCGCTGATCGGACCGCCAAACCAGCCGATCGGGCCACAGGTCATGATCGGCGTCTCTCGCCAAAACCAAAAGCCCGACGCCGCGTCTGGCACGCGGGCGTCGGGCGAAGCGGTCCGACAGGTGGAGACTAGCGACCTCCACGCGCTCTCTCGCCAATCAAGGAGCCTGGAAGGTCCACTGCTGGTTGTAGCTGCCGAAGTAGGTCCAGATATGGACGTTGGCTTGGTCGCCCGATGAATAGTCTTTCACATCCAAACACATACTCGGGGCATGCACCGGGGTCAGCCTATAGTAGCCGCCGCCGACCGACGTGATCGTCCACTTCTGGTTGTTGCCGTTGTTGGGCGTCCAGATCTGCACATTGGCGCCGTTGCCCGTGTTTCCGCCCGACACGTCGAGGGCTTTGCCGCTCTGGGCGCCGATGATGGTGTATTGGTTGTTGCCCAGGTGGGTCAGGGTCCAGCGCTGACTTTCGCCCCACCAGTAGCCCCACTGCTGCACGTTGGCGCCGTCGTTGCGGCCGAGGCCGGCGACTTCGAGGACCTTGCCGCTGTGGCGGGCGACGATCTTGTAGAGGCCGTTGGCGACGATGCCGCCGCCGCCCGGAGGCGGGAGCGCGGCGCCGCCGGTCAAGGCGCGCGAGATGCTCTGGTCCTGCAGCTGGCCGGTCACCCAATCGAACAGACCGCTGCCGGGCGTGCACCAGAACACGGGCTTCAGGCCGCGGCTGTTGGCCATGGAGGTGAGCGTCTTGTAGAAGTAGGTCACCGAGGCCGAGTGCAGGGCGAAATCGTCGCCGGTCAGATCCGAAAGACCGCTACGCTTCATCGCCTGATGCTCGCCGACAAGGACAGGGATGCCGCGGTCCACGA
>CAMLNJ010000297.1 GCA_946481225.1 uncultured Verrucomicrobiota bacterium
CTCGGCGAGATGGCCGGCGAGGTTGGCGGCGAGCCTGTCGCCAACCGTCACGGCCTCCGCGGCGATGCGTGTCCGCACCGTCCGGGCGCGGTCGATCAGCCGGATCGCGGCGGCGTCCCGCCCGGCCGCATCGGCGGCAGCGAACCAACGCTCCACTCCATCCAGCAGCGCGGTCAGGCCGTCGGGCGGGGTGTGGCTTCCGGTGCGAAGGGCATGGATGCGGCCCTCGACCTCCGTCGCGAGCGGAAGCAGTCGCGCAAGCCGGTCATGGATCAGTTGAAGCGTTTCGCGGCTCGGCGTCACCGGGACCGGGTCGTATGGCAGGTGAGCGGCCAGCCCTTGCAGGGCGAGAAGATCCCCCGCGAGACGGTCGCGGTCGCGGCGGATCGCCTGCCCCGAGCTTCCGCGGAGCGCGTCGCCCGCCAGCCGGCGGGCGTCCCGCAACGTTGCCGACAGCTTGGCGGTGAACTGGCCGGTCATGCGCTTCGGCAGGACGAAACGATGGACCAGGACGGCGCAAAGGATGCCGATGGAGATCTCCTGGACCCGCACCGACGCGGTATCGAAGATGGCGACGGGATTGAACACGCCGGGGAAGCCGATCAGACTGGCGGTGTAGCCGGACAGAACGAAGGCATAGGCCCGCGCGGTGCGGTCCAGCAGCGAGAGGTAGAGGCACAAGCCGATCCAGCTGGCGAGAACCACGCTGCAGACAATCGGATCATTCACGAAGCGAGGGATGATCGCCACGGTCGCCACGGCACCGACAATCGTCCCCGCGAATCGATAGACGCCGCGGCTGAGCGACGCGCCGGCCGAGTTTTGCGAAACGATGTAGACGGTGACGATAGCCCAAGACGGTTTCGGCTCTCCTGCACGCAGCGCGATGTAGTAGGCCAGCATCGCCGCGGCGAAGCTCTTGGCCGAAAAGAGCAGCGCATCCAAATCCGTCCGCAGCGCAGGGAACCGGGATTGGAGTGACCACGCCCGCCCGATTGCGGCGATCCGGATGGCGATCAAAGTGGCGACTGGAGTGACTGCGAAGAGCCGGTTTGAAGGATGTTCGGTTCTCATACCCGGGAGTATCAGCGCATTGCGCAACCAGATAAATTAGGTATCCTGTCAAAAAATCCCTTAATCATGCCAAACTCCATGCCCGCGTCACGATCAGCCGTTTCGGTCTTCGACCCCGACCTTACGGACCAGCCTGCGGTTGCGCGCCTGCTCGACTTCGCGGAATACGAGGCGGAAGTGCCCGTGCATGCGCATCGGAAGGGGCAACTCATTCTCGCGCTGCATGGGGCCGTCACTTGCACCGCCGATGATGAGATCTGGATTGTGCCGCCCAACTGCGGGGTCTGGATCCCGGGTGGTATGCCGCATAGCGTCAGGGCGACCGCGAATGCCCAGCTCAGCTATCTGTTTGTGGAGCTGGGAGCCGCAAATCTGCCCGAGGTCTGTTGTACCCTGTCGATTTCTCCGCTGGTGCGGGAACTGGTTAACCGGTTGACCGGCGAAGTTTCAGACCATCATCCGGACAGCCATGCCGCCCGGCTTGCAAGAGTAACTTTAGACGAACTGGCTGGAATGCCGCGTGAACACTTTAACCTGCCCATCTCCAATCATCCGAAGATCCGGGTGATCGCCGACGCCCTGACAATCGAACCA
Source organism: uncultured Verrucomicrobiota bacterium (assembly GCA_946481225.1). Next base: position 1,669 of record CAMLNJ010000297.1, read on the forward strand.
TCCGACCGGAGCACATTGGGGGAATGGGCGAAGCGCGTCGCGATGAGCGAGAGGTCGCTGGCCCGTTTGATGATCCGGGAGACAGGCCTGACGTTCGGACGCTGGCGACAGCAGTTGCACCTTGTCGTCGCGCTTCGTGAACTGGCCAGCGGGGCGGCGGTGCAGACTGTGGCGGATGCGCTGGGCTATGAATCGGTCAATGCTTTCATCACGATGTTCAAGAAGTCTTTGGGAAGTACACCGGCACAGTATTTTGCTCGACGCAGGGTAAAGCCGTCATAATCCCGAATAAAGACGAGAGCGACAGGTGCTGGGACCAGAACTCATAACAGATAACTGACGAGAGCAGTTTGGTCGGCTTGAGCCGCACCTTCCGTGCGACACCCGAGGCAAGCCGCGCGTGGAGATCGCCGTGTGATCAGCGGAATCGTCCATGTGCTGAAGTCGGTCGGGCGCTGGGCGGATGCTCCACCGGTCTACGGTCCGCGCAAGACGCTCTACAACCGCTTTGTCCGCTGGGCGGCGAAGGGCGTGTGGGGGGACATCTTCCATGCCTTGGCCGCAGCGGGTGGCCCACCGGCCCAGGTGATGATCGACTCCACGGCCGTGCGCGCCCATCGTTCGGCAAGCGGCGGCAAAGGGGGGAGCGTGCCCAGGCCATCGGACGGTCCCGAGGTGGGAGAACCACCAAAATCCATGCCCTGAGCGATCCGCGTGGGCGGCCGCTCGCCTTCCTGCTGACCGGCGGTCAGGTCGCCGACTGCACCGCCGCCGACCGTCTGCTCGACCGGACGCCTGCCACCGACCTCCTGCACGGCGGCAAGGGATACGACAGCGCCGCTGTTCGCCGGAAGATCGAAGAGGCCGGGGCAGCGCCCAACATTCCGCCACGCGCCAACAAGCGCTGGAAAAACTGCTTCTCACCCTACCTCTACCGGAACCGCAACGTCATCGAGCGTATGTTCGGACGCCTCAAGGACTTCCGGCGCATCGCCACCCACTATGACCGGCCCGCCACCAACTTCATGGCGGCCATCCACATCGCCGCAACCGTCGCCTGCTGGTTATGAGTCCGGGCCCTAACGGATGCGTACCTGCTTGGCGTGATCCCTTTCTCCCGAAGTGATGCGGGCGATCATCGCGGCCCTGCACGACTCACAGGACCGGTTGCCGGAGCGGGCGCGGCTCGCGCTGCCCGGGATCGCCGAGCAACCTCGCCGGGCGGCACCTCAGCACCAAGATCGCATCCGAACGCGCGGGTGCAATCAGCTGGACATTACAGTCCACAAGCTGTTTAATGATCAAACAAGTTCCTGTGGAAGGTGTACAAATATGGAGTAAACTCAATGATAATTGAAAATTTTCGCGACTTGGCGTCGCGGCGAAAGGGCCTCTGGTGCCTGTTGACGATCATGAGCTTATTATCTTCCGGTTGCAGCGTCGGCCCCTACGTCTCGGCGGATACGCCACGGCCGGGATTGGTTCCGAATGAATCACAAGCAAAAGCGCTCGAGTCGTCCGCCTATCGTTACACTCCGGGGACGACCAACCTCGAAACCGTCTACGTTACAGTTGGTGCCGCCAAAGCCTACGGTCGTTTCCTGCAGGACGCCTATGAAAGGGCGCTGGAACGGCGGGCACTGGCGCGCTCGGGAATCAATCTAGGCATATTGGGCACCGCGCTGACCGCGCTGGGGTTGAAGGTCGACAGTCAAAATGACAGCAGCGTCGTCACGCTCGGCCTGATCGCCGCGGGGCTCGGAATCGGCAGCCAGTTCCTGTTGACGAAGGATCACGAGGCCGCATACAGCCTGGGGGCGCAGGCTATCGGATGCGTAATCACCACCGCCACGGACGCGGAACCCTCGACGGCGGCGTTAACGCCCGTCGAGGTCGCCATCGCCAGCTATCGGGGAAAAGTCGTTGCCTACGACCAGGCGATTGCCCGAGCCGTGGCAGTGGCGACGTCCGACGCGCATGGTGCTCTTCCGGCAAATATACTCATGTGGAAAGATGGCGCCGAAAGAAAGTTGAGCGCCGCTTATTTGAACCTCGAGATCGCCAGCAACTATCTGCGGAAGGCGAATGTTCTGGGCGAGCAGCTTTTGAACAAGATCGAGGACGTCCGGTGGCAGGTTAACGACGCGGTTCGCCGGGCCGAACCCGATGTCCTCGTCCTCAACGACAAGCTTCGGTCGCAGGTTACCGCCGGGCTGTCTTCGGTCGGGGGCGTTATACCCAGCCGCGCCGGCGAAAACCTGGTGCAAGCGGAGTCCACCGGCGGGCATTCCATGAGCTATGGCAGTCAGGCGGTGGCCGACGCCGTTGCAGCCGCCGACTTGGCCGGCAACGCCGTCGAGGCGGCGGCCGTCGATCTGAAGAAGGCCTTGAACGACGCCGGCAACGTGCGGGTGGTGTTCTCGGCGGGCGCCTTTGCCGGCTGTCCGTTCGGAGGCGGCGGTCAGCAGACCGGGCGCCTTCAGGTGACACCAGCCGATGTCACCATCGCGTCCGGGCGGACCCAGCAGATCACGTCCGTGGTCAGCGGCGCTCGCTATGCGAGCATCGTCACCTCGAGCCTGCCGGCCGGGGTGACGGCCCAATTGGCCGGCGACACCGTGTCGGTCAGGGTTCCCGCGGCGGCGGCGAAAGCCGGGGAAAGTTTTCATGTGTTGCTGCGGGAGCCCGCCGGCAGCAGCGCGGCCCTGACCGTCAGGGTTCAACAGGCGGCCGCTCCCCCCACCCCACTCACGCCCGATCCCGGACCGCCCAAAGTTCCGCCGGCCGCCGTGGACCAAGCCGGACCGACCATTCCGTTTGATGAATTCGTTAAGAAAATGCAGAAGAGTTCCAACCTGCACGCTTCCGTTGCCGAAGACGGAAAATTCGGCGAGAACACCCGCAAAGCGACAATAAAATACATGCAGAACGAGATGAGTGAACAAATAATCGATCCCGCAAAACAAACAAGTAAGATTATTGCAAGGATCGTGAATATCGAAAATACATTGGAACTAGCAAATAAATCATGCCACAACTCCACCCTCCTATTCCGCGCATTGATAAATAATCCATCTCTGACAAATAATCCATCGCCCACCGACCTTTCCGAAGTTCAGAAAGCCATCGGTAACAT
>CAMLNJ010000298.1 GCA_946481225.1 uncultured Verrucomicrobiota bacterium
TCGACCCCGTGCCGAGCGATACCGACGGCATCGTCGACTACTCCTTCGGCGGCCTCGAAGGCGTGGCCAAGATGGTGCCGATGGGAATGAGCGCCAGTTCCTTCCTCACGATGCTCGCTGTTCAGGGCCCCGGCGTCACCCGTGGCTCCAGCGCCACGACCGCCGACCTCGTGGTCACCGGCGGCGGCGGCCTCAACCGCTCGGTCACGCTCAAAGCCTGCACGCCCCGCGTCGGCCAGAACCGTTTCGGCCGCGCGGTGAAGCGCCTCGGCGAGGTCGAGTTTGTCGCCGTGCGCGAAATCACCACCGGCAACCTCAACCCCCTCGCCGTGATCGTCTGAACGAGCAGGGAGCACGGAGCAAGGGGCGACGAGCCAGCAAAGGCTAAAACCCCGGCTCCCATCTCCTCGCTCCTGGCTCCTCGCTCGCATGCCCACGATCTCGCTCGATGTCCTCGAACTCGCCGGATCCCGCGACAACGCCTGGGACCTCCGGCCCTTCCTCGTGTCCTCGACGACGCAGGTCGTGCGGCCGGCGCGCGCCCTCAATGCCTACCAGCTCGACCGGGGGCAGGCGCTCTTCGGCTACCAGTTCACCGTCGCGCGCACTCATTTGAACTACGGCGCGGCGGGTGAATACCTCGACGATCTGCCCCGCCTGGTCGCCCGCACCTACGGCGACTTCGCCGTCGACCGGGGCCTGGGCGGCCGCGGCTTCCGCCTGGTCAAGGCGAAGATCACCGGCTTCGAGCCCCGCCCGCTCATCGGCATCCGCACCGTGGTCGCCTTCACCGTCACCGGCTCCCTCCCGCCCGAAATCGTCTGATTCGGGCTCCCCGCTTCCCGCTCCTAGCTCCCTGCTCCCATGCCCATCCTCCTCTCCTCAAAAGTCGTCCGCGTGCCGGTGAATGTCGGCAGCTCGGGCGGCTTCGTCGACCAGCTCACCAACGCCGAGCCGAAATTCCCCATCGCGGATCTGCGCGTGGAAGCCGGTTTCTTTTTCGGCAAGCCCAACACCACGCTTCAACTCGTCGACCTCTCCAACTGGACCAGCGTCACCTGCACGCTCAAGGCGATGGGCGCGAACAACACGGCCCCCGCCGGGAATGCCGCCGCGCTCGCGCAGGTCACCGTGCTCGCCGCCGCTCTCCAGGCGGACATGGAGCAGGCCGACTGGGACGCGCTCACCGGCTACCACGCCGCCTTCGACTTCGCCGAGGCGCAGATCAACAACGTCTCGGTCGGCAAGGTGTGGTGCGTCTTCACCGCGCTCCTGAATAGCGGGAAGGTGATCCCCCTCCAGTTCTCCACCTTCGAGGCGGTGCAGGACGGCTACTCCGGAACGGAGGCGGTCGAAGCCGCGGAAGGCGGCGCCTACACGAAAGCCGAGTCGCTCGCGCTGTTTGGGCTAAAGGAGCGCAACGACATCACCGCCCGCACCGGCGGCGGCGCCACCGCGCTCGACGGCATCGCCACGGCCGCGGGCGCGTGGACGACAGGCAACTCGATCCGCACTCGCTCCGGCGCGCTCGGCGCGCGCGAGGAGTGGATCCTCGAAACAGGAGTAGATGCCGAGGACGCCGACGCCGGCATCGTGCGCCCCGACGACTACAACGCAGGCACCAACGCCCGCGTCTGGAAACAGATCCTCTGAACGAACCTGGGAGCAGGATGCTCCCGCTACTTTTTCGACCATGAAACTCCTCCGCTCTCTTCTCGCCCTCGCGGTCCTCGCCGCCGCGCCTTTCGCCTCCGCGCAAAAAGCGGTGCGCGTGAACAACACCACCAACGTCCTCGTCGAGCCCGAGCCTGCCGACTTCTGGGTGGCCAACGCCTCTGACATCGCCAGCGCGATCAGCCTCAGCGGCTACCAGCCCCTCGACGCGGATCTCACCTCGATCGCGGCGCTTGCCACCACGAGTTTCGGCCTAGGCCTCCTCGACGACGCCGACGCCACCGCCGGCCGCGCATCCCTCGGAGTGGTCATCGGGACGAACGTGCAGGCGTGGGACGCCGACCTCGACGCCTACGCCGCCGCCGCCAACGCCTCCGCGCGCCGCGATCTCCTTGGCGCGACGGCCGGCGTGTTCCCGCGCGCGTTGGTCGCCGCATCGGCGATTTCCGATGTGACCGGACTTCAAAGCGCGCTGGACCTCAAGGCCCCGCTCGAATCCCCAAGCTTTAGCAACACAGTGAGTGTTGGCGGAGTCAGTCCGGGGCTTGTGGTAGGGAACGCGACGATTAGCCAGAACGAGGGCAATCCTACGGTGAACGTGCTGCTTCCTTCGGTGTCCGGCGATCTGCTCACGACCACCGGGAACGGCTCTCAGCTAACGAACCTGAATGCGAGCAACCTAGCCTCGGGCACCGTGGCCGCCGCTCGGTTGCCCGCCCTCACCGGGGACATCACGACCAGTGCCGGCAGCGCCGCGACCACGCTGGCGACGGTCAACAACAACGTAGGCAGCTTCGGCTCTGGCACGCAGATCCCGGTCTTCACGGTCAATGGCAAGGGCCTGATCACCGGCGCTTCGGTAACGACGGTCACGCCCGCCTGGTCGAGCGTCACCGGCAAGCCGACGTCGGTGGCCGGCTTCGGGATTACCGACGCGGTGACGATGGTGCCGACCGATTCCGGCACGAGCGCGAGCATCAACGTGCTCCCATCAAACCAAGTAGGCGCGGGCGCCAACACCTACACCATCTTCGGCGGGACTGTCGCGTTTCCGAACCGCATCGGCGACGCAGATCTGTCCTTCGTTACTGGATACGACAATAGCGTTTGGGATGCATCGATAGCCGCCCACCTGACCTGTCACCACGGGATCATCGGTGGGAACAACGGCCACGCGACGGGCTGCGGAGGTAGCCGCAACGGTCTCTTTGGTGGCTACGTTTTTGCGGGATCGGGGCTGCAAAACATGCTGATGGCGGACTACGCCTCCGCGAATGCTGGCCGCCTCAACGTCGTCGGGGCGAAGGGCGTGTCATCCCTGTCCGTCGCGGCGTTGACCGGGGACACCTCGATCACCATCGGCGACCAGGTCGGGACCGCTGTGGCGCCGGGAGATGTGATCTACATCGGCTACCCGCCCGACCTGAATCGGGCGACGGTCTCCTCGGTCGTCGGATCGGTTATCGGCCTATCAAATTTCCAACACGTCACGACGACGAATAGTTCTGGATCGGGCACAGGCACCGGGCTCGTCGCGAGCGTTACGCTCGGGATCGGCACGCGCGTGGTCTGGGGCAGCAGCGGAGAAAGCGCGGGTGGTGTCGGAGGCAAAAACATCCTGGCGCTCGGCGCCTTCTCCGGCTTCGCCGGAGGCGACGGGCTCATGCTGACCGGCCCCTATACCTTTGGGGCCGGTCAGGGCGGGCACGCGGCCGGTTCGGGCTCCGCCGTCTTCGGTCTCGATTCCTACACCCTCGACGCGTCCACAATCGGGCTCGGCGCGGGCCGATGGTCTGGCGGTGAACCGCTAGGCGGCGCGCAGAGCAAGTGGCACGCGCGCAAGGTCGCGACGACTGACGCGACGACGACCACCTTGCAGATCGCTGCCGGCCTGCTCCCGGATTCGATCTGCTTCGTCGAGGGGCAGCTCGTCGCCCGCGAGCCTGCCACGGGCGACCACAAAATATGGAAAATCGGAGTGGTCGCCGAGCGCGCGGCGAGCGGCACCGTAACGGTGGTGGGCTCGCCGACGATCACCCCGGTTTCGGAAGACGCCGGAGCGGCAGCGTGGAGCGCCACGTTGCTCGGAGGCACCGGCACGCTGAATCTGCGCGTGACTGGCGAGGCGGGCAAAACGATCCGCTGGGTTTCTAGCGGGTGGCGGACCGAAAACGGTCAGTGAACGCCTAAAGCACAGGCACGCATGAATCCCGTCGAGATCGCCCTCAACCTCACCAAGTCCGGAGACGGTGCCACGAAGGCCGCCTCCGAGCTGGAGCAGGCCAACACCGCGGCCGTCACCCTCGGGGACCACGCGCTCGACCTGGAGCGCAAGCAGGCGCGGTGGAATCAGACCTTGGAGCAGCTCTCCACCGCCGGCCTCGAAAAGCTGGAGGCCCAGCTCACCGAGGTCATCGCCCAGACCGAAAAGGCCGGCGGCTCCACCGTCGCGCTTCGCGAGCGCCTGGACGACGTTAAGAACAAACTAGGCGAGGCCGGGGACATTCTTAAACGCACCGCGGCCGACTACCGCGACCTCGACCGCGCGCAGGATGCAGTGGGTAAAGGCGCCGGCTCGCTCGCCGGTCAATTCGTCCGCCAACTCGCGCCCGCCGCCGCCGCCGTGAAGCTGAAGCAGCTGGCCATGGAGGCGCTCTCCTACGCCGAAGGCATCAAGGATGCGGGCGAGCGCACCGGTGTCGCCGTCGAGGAGGTGCAGCGCCTCACCTACGCCGCCAATCAAAACGCGTCCTCGTGGAGCGAATTGGAGAGCGGGCTAAAGAACCTCGCCGTCAACATCGAGCAGCACGCCGACAAACTCGCCGAGCTGGGTATCCGGACGAAGAGCGCCGAGGGTGATACGCGCAGCCTGCGCGATGTGCTCGGCGACTTCGCGGAGCTGATCGCCAATACCGAAGACCCCACGCGTCGCACTTCGCTCGCCGTTCAGTTTCTCGGTCGCTCCGGCCAGCAGCTTGTGCCGCTCCTCAGCCAAGGCCGCCGTGCGCTAAAGGAGTTTGGCGACGAGGCCGAACGCAGCGGCCGCGTGATTGACGAGGGCACCGTAAAGCAGCTGGAGGCCGCGAAACAGAAACTCGAAAACTTTGATCAGCGCGTGACGGTCTTT
>CAMLNJ010000299.1 GCA_946481225.1 uncultured Verrucomicrobiota bacterium
CGATCGCCGAGGCGGAAGGATCGAAGGTTGCCGCTGCGCGGGGCGAGTTCGGCGGTGACGAGGCCGTTGCCCAGGGTGACGCGTTCGGGATCGGCCCGCAGGGAGACGGGAACGCCGCTCGCGGTGAGCGGTCCTTGGAAGAAGGCCGCGAGCGAGACGAGGAGCGCGAGGCGACGGATGGGCGGGCGGAGCATCGGAAAAAAGACCTGAGACGGGTGTTTCCTGCTCCGGTTTCCGCCGCTCCCGTCTCCCTCCGCCGGTCCGGACGGGGCTCAGGGGCCGTGGCCGAAGACGGGCGTGCCGTCCTCGCTCCAACGGAGGATCGCGGCGCGGGTGTGGCGGTCGGGGTTGTTGAGCGGATCGCCGACGATGTCGCGGTATTCGCGTGCGTGATACACGAGGACGTCGCGGCCGTCGGGCAGGGTGGTGAAGCCGTTGTGGCCTGGGCCGAAGACGCGCGCGGCGTCCGAGGTGGCGAGAACGGGCGTCGGCGATTTTTTCCACGAGGCGGGATCGAGGAGGTCCGCGCCCGCGTCGGCGGCGAGGAGGCCGAGGCAGTAGTTGGCGTCGGTGGCGCTGGCGGAGTAGGCGACGAAGATCTTGCCGTGGCGGACGAGGACGGCGGGCCCCTCGTTGACCTTGTAGCCGATGGTTTCCCACGGGAGCTCGGGCGCGGTGATGCGGACCTGTTTGCCGACGATGGACCAGGGGGTGTCCATGCGGGCGAGATAGAGGCAGGTGTTGCCTCCGAAGACGGGGTCGTGCTGGGCCCAGACGAGGTAGCGCGCGCCGCGGTGCTCGAAGGTGGTGGCGTCGAGGGAGAACGAGTCCCAGCCGGTCTTGAGTTGGCCGCGTTCCGTCCATGTGCCGGTGAGCGGATCGGCGTCGGCGCACTCGAGGACATACATGCGGATGGCCCAGATGTCGTCGGCGCGGCCGGCGGCGAAGTAGACATACCATTTGCCGTCGATGCGGTGCAGTTCGGGAGCCCAGATGTGATGGCTGGCGGGGCCGGACTCGTGTTTGCGCCAGATCACCTTCGGCGCGGCGGCGCCGAGTGCTCCGAGTTCGGGTGCGCGGCGCAGCTCGATGCGGTCATACTCGGGGACGGTGGCGATGAAGTAGTAGCCGTCGCCGTGGCGGAGCACCCAGGGGTCGGCGCGCTGGCGCACGAGCGGATTGGTCCACGCGGGGGTGGCGGCGGGGGCGGTGGCGATGCGGGTGGCGCAGGACGCGGCGAACATGAGCGGCAGGCAGGCGAGAACGGGGAGAGTTTTTCGGAGCGGCGGAAGGAATGGCATGGGACGGAGGGGCGGTCTGCGCCGGCTCAGCGGCGCGAGCTTTTCGCGTCGGGAGGAACGACGAAGGGAAATTTCACGCCCTTGTCGGCGATGGTTTCGTTGGGACCCCAGCCTAGGGATGTGATCTTGCCGAACTTGCTCGCGAAGTCGGAGGGGGAGGACCCGACGCGCTTTTTGAAGAGGCGGCTGAAATGGTAGAGACTGCGGAAGCCGCATTCGCCGGCGACCTGGCCGACCGAAAGCGTGGTGGCGCAGAGCAGCCACTGGGCGTGTTTCACGCGGGCGTTGATCAGATCCTCGACAGGCGAGCCCCCGAAAAACTCGCGGTAGAGGCCCATGAAGCGGGAGCGGCTGAGGTGGACCGACTTCGCCATTTCCTGAATCGTCCACGGGTGGTCGAGCGTGCCGAGGACGCGGGTCTGCAACTCGGCAAGCGTCGCGGCGAGCTCGGCTTTGCGGCCAGTGTAGCGCTTCTGGCTGGAGAGCTCGATGTGGCGTTGAAGAAGCAAAAAGAGCTGTCGGAGAAGCAGGTCGACGACCTCTTGGTAATGCGGCTCCTTGCGGTGGATCTCGGTCCGCATCTCGTTGATGAGGAGCGGGACGAAGCCGGCTTGGGCGAGGTGGAAGGGCTCGTTGAGCGGGACGGTGTGCCGGGCCGCCAGCTGCTCGGCGGAATCGCCGAGGAAATGGATCCAGTTGTTGGAAAGGCCGCAGCCATCACCGCGGTATTTCTGATGGTGGTCCGGGGTGTAGAGGATGCAGGTGTTGGCGCCGCAGTGGTGGATTTCGTTACCCAAGGTGACGAGCGCGGGCCGGGTGAAGTGGATGAGCAGATAGTCGCCGGTGCCGGGACGATCGATGACGAAGCTCTCGTCGTGATGCCAGCCCACGCCAAGGCGGGCCACGCTGAGCAGGGAGGGGTCGGAATCAGCCATGGGACGGTGGGGAGAAAAGCGGGTTGATGCTGAGTCTCCTCGGAATGCGGGTCTAGGACGAATGGCGGTTGGCGCTTCGCAGGACGAAAGCGCCGTTTTGCGACTGAAAACAGGACAATATGCCTAAGGAGAGGATAACACAACTAGACGATAGCTCAAATTGGCTGGATTGCGTCGCCTTGCCGGGGTAACAGCTTGGCCCCGACCCCCGTATTCCCCCCATGTTTCCCTCCCTAAAACGCATTGGTTCTCTTGTCGCCGGAACGGTCTTGTGCTTCGCGGCGTATGTCCCGCAGGTCCACGCCGCCGAGTCCAAGCCGCTCACGGTTGGCTTCGCCCAGACCGGCGCCGAAAGCGCCTGGCGCACGGCCAACACCAACTCCCTCAAGTCCGAGGCCGAAAAACGCGGCATCAACCTCAAGTTCGCCGACGGCCAAGGCAAACAGGAGAACCAGATCCGCGCCCTCCGCGCCTTCGTGACCCAGGGCGTCGACGCCATCGTCCTCGCGCCCATCGTCGAAACCGGCTGGGAGCCCGTCCTCCGGGAGGCCAAGCGCGCCAAGATCCCTGTCGTGATCATGGATCGCAAGGTGCAGACCTCCGACGAGTCCCTCTACGCCTGCTTCATCGGCTCCGACTTTTATAAGGAAGGCGCGATGGCCGCCGAGTGGATTGGCAAGAACGCCGGCGGTCGCTCCAAGATCGTCGAGCTCCAGGGCACCCCCGGTTCCGCCGCCGCCAACGAGCGCCGCAAGGCCTTCGCCGACGAGCTGGCCAAGAATCCCGCCCTCAAGATCATCGACTCCCAGAGCGGCGACTTCCGTCGCTCCGGCGGCAAGGAGGTCATGGAGGCATTCCTCAAGAAGCACGGCAAAGACATCGAGATCGTTTACGCCCACAACGACGACATGGCCCTTGGCGCCATCCAAGCCATCGAGGAAGCCGGCCTGAAGCCCGGCAAGGACATCCTCATCGTCTCCATCGACGCCATCAAGGAAGGCGTCCAGGCCGTCGTCGACGGCAAGATCAACGCCGTCGTCGAGTGCAACCCCCTCTTCGGGCCCAAGATCTATGACACCATCGCCAAGCTGAAGGCCGGCGAGAAGGTCGAGCGTTCTTCCTACAACGTCGACATCGTCATCGATTCCACCAACGCCGCCGCCCTCATCGGCCAGCGCCAATACTAAATCCTCGCGTCCGCCCGCTCCCCCGCATGACGGCCCCCTCCGACGGTCCGCTGCTCAGCCTGCGCGGCGTGGGAAAGCGTTTCGGTCCCGTGACCGCGCTTTCCAACGTCGACCTCACCGTGCGCGCCGGAGAAATCCACGCGCTGCTCGGTGAGAACGGGGCGGGCAAATCCACGCTCATCAAGGTCCTCACCGGCGTCCACGAACGCAGCGAGGGCGAGATGTTTTTCGCCGGCCAGGCGATCCATCCCGGCTCGCCCAAGGACGCCGAGCGCGTGGGCATCAGCACGGTCTACCAGGAGGTCAACCTTCTCCCCGGCCTGTCCGTGGCGGAGAACCTCCTGCTCGGCCGCCAGCCCGGCAAGGCCGGCTTCGTCAACTGGGGCGCCGTCCGCCGTCACGCCCGCGAGGCCCTCGCGCGTCTCGGGCTCGACATCGACGTCGATGTCGAGCTCGGCACGCTCTCCGTCGCGCTCCAGCAGATGGTCGCCATCGCCCGCGCCCTCGATCTCAAGGCTCGTCTCCTCATCCTCGACGAGCCCACCGCCAGCTTGGACGAAAAGGAAGTCGCGGAGCTATTCCGCATCATGCGCCAGCTTCGTTCCGAAGGCATGGCGATGATCTTCGTCACCCACTTTCTCGACCAGGTCTACGCCGTCACCGACCGCATCACGGTCCTGCGCAACGGCACCCTTGTCGGCGAATACCTCACCAAGGACCTGCCCCGCCTCGCCCTCGTCTCGAAGATGATCGGCCGCGAGGTCAACGACATGGCCGAGCGCGCCGCCGACCTCCCGCCGCCCAACGACGCCGCCCCGGCAATAGTCGAGGCCCGCGGGCTCACGCGCCGCGGCGCCATCCACCCGATCGATCTCACGCTGCGTCGCGGCGAGGTGACCGGTCTCGCCGGTCTCCTCGGCTCGGGTCGCACCGAGACCGCGCGCCTCCTCTTCGGCATCGACCGCGCCGACGGCGGCGAGATTCGTGTGCGTGGCGAGCAGGCGCGCCTCCACTCCGCCCGCGACGCCGTTCGCCTTGGCCTCGCATTCTGTTCCGAGGACCGCAAAGGCGAGGGCATCCTGCCCAATCTTTCCATCCGCGAAAACCTCATCCTCGCCCTCCAAGGCAAGCAGGGCATCTGGAAGACGGTGAAGCGCGCCGAGCAGGAGGCGCTTTGCCAGCACTACATCGCCGCGCTCCGCATCAAGACTCCCGACGCCGAGACGCCGATCAAGAACCTCTCCGGCGGCAACCAGCAGAAGGTGCTTCTCGCCCGCTGGCTCGCCACCCGCCCCGAACTCATCATCCTCGACGAGCCCACCCGCGGCATCGATATCGGCGCCCGCGCCGAGATCG
>CAMLNJ010000300.1 GCA_946481225.1 uncultured Verrucomicrobiota bacterium
TTCTCGTGGAAGCCGGCGGCGGTGGCCTGGTAGAGGGCGTGGATGTAGCCGTGGACGTCTCGCAGGGTGGGCGCGAAGACGGGGGCGCCGGCGAGGTGTTCGCGAACCTGGCGAAAGAGCCAGGGGTTGCGGATGGCGTGGCGGCCGCACATGACGCCGGCGGCGCCGGTTTCGGCCAGGATGCGGGCGGCGGCTGTCGCGCTGGTGACGTTGCCGTTGGCGATGACCGGGCAGGGGACGGCGCGCACGGCGCGGGCGATCTCGTCGTAGCGGACGGCGGAGCGATACATCTCCTTAACGGTGCGGCCGTGGACGACGAGGAGGTCGACGCGATGGCGGGCCACCGAGCCGAGGAGCCGCTCGTAATGGCGCGTATCCTCGAAGCCGATACGCATCTTGACGGTGAACAGACCGGGCACGCGGGCGCGGAGGGCGGCGAGGATCTCGTCGACGCGCCCCGGGTCGCGGAGCAGGCCGCCCCCGACGTTCTTTTTGTAAACCTTCGGGGCGGGGCAGCCGAGATTGAGGTCGATACCCGCGACGGGATGCTTGAGCAGCAGGTCGACGGTGCGCTCGAGGTGGACGATCTCTTCGCCGATCAGCTGCGCGAACACCGGCCGGCCGGTGCGGTTCTCGTCGATGGAGCGGACGATGTGGGCCTCGGGGCGGGACTGGCCGTGGACGCGGAGAAACTCGGTGACGTAGTAGTCGGGCGCGCCGTAGTCCGCGATCAAACCCATGAAGGCGAGATCGGTGACGTCCTGCATCGGCGCCAGCGCGGTGAGCGGCTGGCCGGGGACCTGGGGAGACGGGAGCGCGACGGACATCGGTGGAAAGACGGGGAGAATCCTCATGCGTCGAGCCGCGGCAAGCGCGTCCGACGGGGCGAAGACGCAAACAGCGTTTTGAAGACCGGCAGGCGAGAGGGAGGAACGGGCCCGGACGGAGGTATCACCCCGGGGATGCGAGACTGATGCAGATTGTAGTATTCGTGTGAATACGGAGGTTGTGCGAATACGGTAAAATCCCCGACGGGGAGGGCTTCGATCTTGCCGGAAACAGGCCGGGCGAAATCGTGCTGCCATGCCTTACGAACTGAAGCGGTCCGACGGGAAATATCTCTTCAATCTCAAGGACGAGCAGCACGGGGTGTTGCTGACCAGCGGCTATTTTCCGAAAAAGACGGAGGCCTTGGCTGCGATAGAGGCCGTGCGGCGGATCGGCGCGGATTCCAAGTCTTTCGAGCTGCAGCGCGCTGCGACGGGCAGTCGATTCTTCGTGCTCAAGGCGCCGCAGGCGCGGGAGATCTTGGCCCGGAGCGGACTTTTCGAATCCGAGGTCGCGGCGTGGCGGGCGATGCAGGCGGCTTGCAAACATTGTCCCACGGTCGACGTGCGCGATTGGAGCTGAACGGCGCTCCCCCGGTTTCCCGCGAGAGCGAGAATGGGAAGGCGTTGCCGCTCAGGGGCTTGGTTTCCCGTAGGAGAAGCGGGCGAGGATTGCCTGCAGCTCGGCTTGCGCGGCGGGCAGGTCGGCCTCGCGGGCGAAGAGCTTGACGTCGATCACGTCGGTGACGTCGCCGAGGGCGCAGAAGCCGATACCACGCCAGTCGTCTCCGCCTTGCGTGAGATGGAAGGGTTTGGAGAGGATGACGGAGCGGCCGCCGACGTCCTGAAACGTGTAGTCGAAGTCGGAGGCCGGCACCTCGAAGTAGCGATAAGTCTCCTGCGCGAAGGCGGGCATCAGGAGCTTGCGCCGGCCGGGATGCATGCCGCGGAAGGTGCCGGGCAGGTTGAGCGAGATGTGACAGATCCAGAGGTAGCGGTTTTCAGAGCGAAAGAGAATCGCCTCGCGGAATGCGTGGTGCTCGCGGGAATCGTCGTTGGCCGCCGTGATCTGACGGAGATAGGCCTCGAATTTGCGGTTCTCGCGCTTGGGCGGGACCGGCGACCGAGGGTTGAGGACCGAATAGCCCGGAGGGATTTGGTAGTAGACCCCGCGGCCGAGCGTCGGGTTGGAGACGCGGTCGTTCTCGAAACGGGCGCGTTCGTAGGTGACGGTGCCGCAACCCGTGAGAAGGAGCGCGAACGAGGCGAGTAAGCCGCTGGGAAAGAGTCGCATGGGAACGCGAAGGCGCGCCCCTTTTTCTTGATGGGGCAAGGCAATTCCGGGCGGCGTGCCGCTCGGACGCGGGAACTGGCACGGCGCAACGGAGGGGGATACCGGGGCGCGCGAGACGGCTTGGTCTAAATCGTTGCCGAGATCAGTGGCGGAGGCCGGAGGTCCAATGAAGGTGCGCTCTTTTTAGGAGGAAATGGGACAAGGGTCGCTTCGACGATCCAGTCTCGATCAGGTGTTCTCCTGGTGATGAAGAGCTTCAGCGACTTAATCCGACAGGACTTCGCAGATGAGCACCCAGTGACCCGCCCGCTCCAGTTCCGGAATCATCTCGTAAGGAAGCGGATTTAGCCACGCAGGGATGTCGCGTTTTTCGATGAGCGCATTGGCGAAGCAATCGTCCGTGGTTGCGCCGAGGGGGCGAGCATGGTGCAGGCGAGCATAGGGCTCCGCAAAAGCGTCCCAAGAGAAAACGACGATATGAGTGACCGAGTGCTTCCGACAGAGCCGGCGAGCCTCCTCTTCGTCTTTCGCGCCGAAGATCGCGGCAGCGCTCTTAAGGCCGGGGAGATTTTCCCAATAAAGCGTGCCTAGGCCTTGGGTGTCGCCGAAATAGGCGAGCTTGGTCGTGGTGGTGGGGCCGCTCAGGATATTGATCGGTCGTGAGCCGGAGACGGCACGCAGCCTCCACGCGACATCCCTCACGACCAAGGTGATGGCTTCGTCGGAGGTGATTTTTGTGGGCATTCTCCAATTCGGAAGGGCTTGAATGGGTAGCACGACCAATCCCAAAAAAAGAATCCCCGCTCCGGAGAGGGTCGTCGTCTTGGAGGGCCGGGGCGAAGCGGCCCGCCACTGCACGAAACAAGCGAGGACGAGGCCTAGCCAGAGAGTCTGCGAAACGCCGATCCAGCGCACCTGCAGAATCGAAAGGGCCGTGATAGGCAAGGGGGCGCAGACGGCGATGGCCAATGGGGCCAGTGCGCTTCGGGTGCCGCCCTTGCGCGCGAGCAGCCAGAAGACCGGCAAGGCCAGAATCAGCCAAGCGGGGAAAATGGTGGCGATCTGAAGCCACGTCGCTTCCTTCCAAAACTTGGGAAGAGAACGAAATTCGGTGATGTAGTCTTCGTGCAAGTTCCATAGGAACGGGTCCTGAACCGAGAAAACGGAGGTGCCGCCGAGTTGTATCGCAGCGGGTAGCGCGATTAATGCCAGGGTTGCCAATACCGCGAGCCAGCGCTCGCGAGGCGTTGTTGCAAAGCGTCCTCCCTGCAGTTTTGCGCAAAGGCGGGCGAGCAGCTCTCCGCCGCCCCAGAACGCAAGAGCGTAGAGGGGATGGTTAACCTCAAGCCGCCAACCGAGGTGGCCGGGGGCGTATTCCAAGAGGTAGAATGCGAGGCTGCCGATCGCTCCGGAGCGGCCCCACAGGCGCCAAAGCTCGGGTGCGGGATCGATTTTTTCCCGGTCTTTTCCCCCTTGGCATCTCCATGCCGAGACAAGGGCGCCGATCGCGATGCCAGCGAAGACGGGAACAGTGGTTGCGGAGCTGATCCAAAGGCCGGCCGCACCGAGGAAGCCGGACAGCAACATCCATTTTCGAGCGGCGTCACGGTGGGGCTCCAGAGAGTGGCGGTCGATTTCGGCGGTGGTGGACGCAAGGTTCCCTCCACCGGCCGCCATGATGGAGAGCACGCAGCCCAGGGCGAGACAGCTCACGATGCCGTGATGGTCGGTTTCGCCCGCGCAGAAAAAAGCTTCGAGCGGGGCGAGGGTTGCGAGCGCGAACGCGAGCAATCCTCCCACCGACCCTCCCCAGCGCCGGGCCGATAGGAGGGCGAACGCGATAACGAAGCTTGCGAAGGCAATCGGTCCGGCAATCAGCGCGGCGTGCTGCACGGCGGAGATCGTGGGAATTCCGCTGCAAAGGTGAATAAGCCAGGCGAGGAAGGCCAAAAACCACATCAGTCCGGAATTCCAATGCACTTCACGTCCGAAGGGAGCGTTGTCCCGGGGCGTTTGACGAACTCGCCAATCGGTCCCCTTGATCATCGCTTCCGTGTGCATGACCCACCAGCAAGAGTCGGCGGAAGTGAATGGGAGGACGACTTTCCGGGGGTGCATCTCCGAGATGTCGTTCAACTGCGACGGGGGCTGCGCGAGCGCCGTGGCAAAACGATAGTATTCGATTCGGTGGACGGCTTGTCCGCCGATGAATCCCATGGCAAGAAGCAGACCGACGATCAGGAAAAAGCGGTCAAGGCGGCGAGAGGTGAACATTGGGAGCACCGGAGGCTGGCCGACAATGGCGTATCGCGGACGTGGGACGAGGGGAAACCGTCCCTCCGACGGGTGGGCGTCGTTCGCAGTGGACGGATCGTTGAAAATAAAAACCCGCGCCAAAACTGGCGCGGGTTGGAAGGGGATGCGCGTATAGCGGAGATCAAGCGCGGCGGCGGCGACGCAGGGCCGTGCCACCGACGGCGGCGAAGCCGGCAAGGAGCGCAAAGGTTGACGGCTCGGGAACCGCGGTGGGCGCGAAGGACAGGATGCCGTTGTCGCCGAGGCTAGCGAGCCAGTTGACAGTGTCGTAGCCGGAGATGGTCAGGCCGGTGGCGGAGCCGGAGGCGCCCATGGAGGT
>CAMLNJ010000301.1 GCA_946481225.1 uncultured Verrucomicrobiota bacterium
GCAGCGCATCCACGATTACCGGCGCGACCAGCTGAGCGCGGACCAGAGCGGCGGGGCGCGGGAAGAACGGGAAAGGGAAACGGAGGCGCGGTTTCGAAGGGCTCATGAAAGCGCCGCCAGGATGCCTACCATCATCTCGAATCGAGCCGCGCCATCCGAGGCGGAGCTCAGCGGGTGACGACGATCCGATAAAAACGGCGCGGCAGGTCAGTTTTGCGTCCCGGTCAGTTTTGCGTCCCCTTCGTTGCCCTCAAAGGCGTAGAGGGCGTTGAGCTCGGGGGCGCCGACGACGGGGCGCCGCCCTCGCCCCAGGCCGTGCCGAGGATGCCGTCGAGGACGGGGATGAAGGCGTTCGCGATCTTGGTCTGCCCGGCGATATTGGGGTGGTAGTCCGGGCCGAAGTCGGCCGGGAAATCGAGGTTGTAGGACACGCTGGCGAAATGGACTTTGGCATCGCCGGAGGCGCCCGCCGCCTCGGCGATGTAGCCGCTGGCGACGGCATCCATGCTGGAGAGGTAGGTGCAGACGAGGTGGGCGTCGGGGTGGTGGCCGCGGAGCGTTCGGATGAAGTCGCCGTAGCCGCCGACGAACTGCGCCTGCGACGGATGCGGGGACGTTGAAAAATCATTTATGCCGAGGGCGATGACGACCACGTCCGGCTGCCAGGTGAAGGCGTAGTCGTCGTTGGCCACGGAGCCACAGGTGCGCGGGTAGAAAAAGGGCACGGCTTGCGGGGAGGTCTGATTCGGATCGCCGTAATTCCGAACCATGCCCCGGCCGGACCAGGCGGTGATCATGCAGTCCGCGTCGTAATGGGCGGCCATCTGCGCCGCGTAGGTGAGACCCGCGTTTTCGGTGGCGGCGGTAAAGGGGTCGCCGAAGGGTGCCTCGACACCATAACCGCAGGTGTAGGAATCGCCGATGAACGCGATCCGGCGGGCGGGGGCCGGGGGCGGCGCGAGCAGGGTCTTGCCGCCGTCGAGAACGAAGCCGTGGAAGATGTTTTTCCCGGTGCTCGCCTCGACCCTGCGGCGAAGCGCGAGGGTATGCACGGTGTCGCCCAGACCGGAGGCCACCGGGAAGGTCTCCAGCCCGCCGGACGCGCTGATGATGGGCGCTGTTTTCACGCCATCGATAAAGACATCGAAGTATTTGCCCGGGCCGTCGAGCTTCACGGAGCAGGAGGTGCCCTCGAACTTCGCGCGGATGGTGCTATACGACCAGTCAAAGCCCGGTGCGGCGGGGGTCGTCCGGTCGAATCGGCCGACATACTGGATGCGGGGATCATCGGCGCCGATGTTGGCCGGGGCGAGGGGCTCCGCCTGCGCGAGGACGATGTCGCCGCCGTTGGGCACGACATCGAAGACCAGGTCGCCATTCACGACCTGACTGGTCACAGGCGCGCCGTTTTGCGTGATCGCGGCGCCGGCCCAGCCGACCGGCAGCGGACGACGCAGGGTGAGCGGGTAATCGAAGACCGTGGCGTCGAGATCGTGGGTCAGGCGCAGGGTGATGCCGGTGGCGCCGGTCGAGACGACCGTGAGGACGGCGGCGTTCCGCTCCTGGATGTAGCGGGCGACATTTCCAAACGTCTCGACCCACCATTTGCCGGGATCGGCGGCGACGTGATCGAGATTCGCTTCCAGGACCAGGGAATCGATCGGGCAGCAGGCCGGATCGTCGTCGATGCCGTGGAGCAACCAGACCAGCCAGCTTCCCGAAGCGGCGGCGTTGTCGGACGCGGCATCCATGCCTCCGTCGGGGCCCAGCGCGCCTATGCTCAGAAAATCCGGGGGCGTGGCGGGGACCAGGGATCCGTCGCAGCTCCGCGCGAACGGGTAATACCGCGAGGTGATGGATTTTTTTGGGACCGCGCAGTAGGGATAGGCGAGGCTGACGCACTTTTTCCCGGTGCGGGATTCGATCAGGCTCTTCGAGTCAGCCACTTCGACGGCCACCTGCTCGTCCGTCAGCGCCGGGAGATTGGGATGCGTCAGGGTGTGGCTGCCGATCTCGTGCCCCTTGGCGGAGGCGTTTTCTATCGCCGTCCATTGGGAGGCGGAGAGGTTGCCGACGATGCAAAAGAACGTCGCGCGGAAGCCGCGCGCATCGAGCATCGGCCGCGCCACCGAGAACTGCTTCGGGGAGTTGTCGTCGAAGGTGTAGGAAACGGCGCTGGCGCGAAACCCGCGCCAAGTGGCGAGCTCGTAGGGCGCGGGGACCGTGGCCGCGAGCGCGGCGCTCGTGATGCACCATGCGCCCAGGATGAGGACGACCAGGGCCGAACGAAGCGGGCGCGACGCGCGCGGCGGGCGGATTTGGGGTCGGCCGTTAATCGGTCGAGTCGAATACATGGATCGTCGGGGATTGGGGTTTAAACCGATTTAGGTCAGTTCAAAGGCGCCGCCGACAGCGGCGGATTCGCGGGGGGAGAGGCGGAGGGAGGCATTCAACACACAGTGGCGCCGGGCATCGAAGGTGGGGAAAACATGCCGTCGGTCTCGCGAGTTCACCCGCGCCCGCAGATAGAAACGCGACAAGTGGCGACGGGGAAACGGGGACGGGGTCTCACAGAGGTGAACAGGCGCTTGACGCCATGATGGACCAAGCGATGATTTAATGTTAAATTTAATCATCCCCATCCTGCGAGAAAAAATCTCGGAATTTTCAATCCCTCCCGGTGCCTCGCTCTTCCGACTTTTTCTCCGTGGGAGCCACCAAAATGCCTCACCTCCCCCACCCCGCCTCCGTGCGTGCCCCCGATCCCGGCCCCTTGTCATACGACGTCCCGGCCTTTGCGTCGCGCGCTTCGCATCGCGGGCCGATCATCCGGCCTCTGCAAAGGATTTTCGGCGTCGCGGGGATCGTGCTGTGCTGGCTGCTCTCGCTGCTCGCGCTCGGCGCCGCGCCCGCCTCCGCCCAGACGGCGATGCAGCTCTACGTCGAGGCCATGCAGCCCGGCTGGAACCTCGGCAACACCCTCGACGCCACGCCCACCGAGACCTCCTGGGGCAACCCGCCCGCCACCCAGGCCCTGATCCAGCAGATCAAGGCGCAAGGCTTCAAAAGTATCCGCATTCCGGTGACGTGGGAGCCTCACATGGGCCCGGGGCCCGACCACACGGTCGATCCCGCCTGGATGGACCGCGTGCAGCAGATCGTCGACTGGTCGCTCGACGCGGGCCTCCTCGTGATGCTCAACGTCCACCACGACTCGTATTGGGTGCGCGCCATGCCGGCCGACCACGACGCCGTGCTCGCCCGCTTCAACGCGCTCTGGTCGCAGATCGCCCCCCGCTTCCGCGACTACCCGAACACGCTCATGCTCGAAAGCATCAACGAGCCGACCTTCGACGGCGCCGCCGACGCCGCGCAGATGGCGCTGCTTCAGGAGCTGAACACCTCCTTCTTCCACATCGTCCGCGGCACCGGCGGCGGCAACGCCACCCGCCCGCTCGTGCTCCCCTCGCTGAACACGAATTCCGGCCAGCAATACCTCGATTCGCTCAAGGCCACGATGACCGCCCTGAACGACCCCAACCTGATCGCGACCACCCACTATTACGGCTTCTGGAATTTCAGCGTGAACATCACCGGCGCGACCACCGTCACCGCCGCCGTGGTCAACGACATCAACGACTCGATCAACAACGTCTACAACACCTTCGTCGCACACGGCATCCCCGTCGTCGTCGGCGAACTTGGCATCCTCAACTACAACCGCCTGAACAGCCCGATCGAACGCGGCGAGTTGCTGAAATACTTCGAAATCTACACCGCCGCCGCCCGCGCCAAGGGCGTCACCTGGCAGCTCTGGGACGCCGGCGGCCAGTTCGACCGCGCCGCCTACCAGTGGATGGACCCCGAGCTGTTCGCCTACTACATGCAAGGCCTCTCGGGCCGCTCGGGCACCGCCTCGACGGACCTCGTCTTCGTGAAGAACGGCGCGCCGGCGGACGTCTCCGTCACCCTAAACCCGAACGGCAACACCTTCGCCTCCCTCTCCAGAAACGGGACGGTCCTCGCGCCCGGGAACGACTACACGCTCTCCGGGAACACCCTGACGCTGAAGTCCGCGCTGCTCGCCCCGTATTCATCCGGCGTATACGGAGAGCGGACCGTGCTGGACGTGAACTTCAGCTCCGGCCTGCCCTGGAAGCTCCACGTGCGCCACATCGACGCGCCGCTCTCGTCCGCCGCCCTCGGCACCAAGGGCCTCGGCATCGAGATCCCCTTCGCGTTCAACGGCGACGTCCTCGAGAAGATGGAGGCCAGATACGCGGGCCGGGGCTTCCCGTATCCCGGGCCGGCCTCTTGGACCTCCTTCCAGGTGTTCGGCGAGACCTACTCGCCCGACTACGTGAACAACACGATCACCGTCACGAAAGCCTTCTTCGACGCGACGACCAACGATCCGGTCGACCTCACGTTTTACCTGTGGAGCGGCCGGAAAGTGACCTACCGCCTCAACAACACCCCCGGCGGCAACCTCGTGACCAATCCCCAGGAACTCGTCGTCTACGGCGACGGTTTCCCCGCCGGCTGGAGCGACCAAGGCAGCTGGACGTCGCACGACGTGGCCCACGCCGGCGTCGTCCAGTCGGGCGAGACCTCCATCGAGGTCACCCCGGGCCCCTGGGGCGCCATTTGCCTGTCCTATTCCGGGCCGGCCCTCGACACCTCAGCCTACAAGACCCTTACCTTCTGGATCCACGGCGGCGCAGTCGGCGGGCAGAGCATCGGAGTCTTCGCCC
>CAMLNJ010000302.1 GCA_946481225.1 uncultured Verrucomicrobiota bacterium
GAGCATCGCTGGCGCTCTACGAGTGAAACGAGAAAGAGCGCTGGGCCGGCGTTGCTCTCGGCGGCACGGACCTCTGGTCCGCCTCGGGCGCCTTGGCCGAGTGCCCTTTCTCGCTCACGCTGCTCCGGTCTATTGACAAGACACAGCCTAAGCCGCCCTAAAAATCCTTGCATATCAGGCCTTGACCGATGCGCCCGGGCCGGCACGTTTCCCGGTCCATTCATTGCCTGATGGTGTAATGGCAGCACAGGTGACTTTGACTCACCTAGTCATGGTTCGAATCCATGTCGGGCAGCCAAGCGACGCGCGGTGGGAACACCGCTCGCCTAGGGCCTTCGGCAAGTTCTAGCCGATCACCTTGGCCGTGTCTGGGAAATAAATCGGTCCGGCGGAGGCGGGAAACCGCGCTCGGCCAAGGCGCGAAAGGTGGAGGTGGGCTGGAGGCCCATGTCGCCTTTCGCAACGCAGGCCCAGCGCGGTTTCCCGCTCTCCCCGTAGGGCCCGGGCGACGGGCTGACTTATTTACAAGACACGGCCTAGTTCTTCCGGAGCCGGTCGCCCGACCTTGGAACCGGCGATAGTCGCGACTCATCCCGTGTAACCTGCTGATGCACAGCTGCGGATCGCGTCCGCCGCTTGACGCACCTTCCAAGTGTGCCTTCGGGCCTCCGCGATCACCATCTGCCTCAGCATCTTGGCCCGATCTTTCGCCGGAGCTATCGCCCCGGTGTAGGCAGGATATGCCTCGGTCGATGTGCTCGCGGGATTCGACATGCAGGTGCGCGCCTGGGTTTGGATTGGCGCGCACCATCGCCACGACCGCGCGGCGCGGCAAGTTCCGAGCGGACATGGCGATTGCCGGTTCGGCGGCGCAACCGCCGGGGTGCGCCGTCCGTGTCGCGCTGCTCAGAGTTCGACTCAATACCGCCGCGGCCGCGCGATCTGGTCGAAGTCGCGCGCCAATAGCTTCAGCGCCTCGCGCATTTCCGGTCCGCGCATCGCCGGGCCGTGCCCGGTCACGACCAACTCCGGCTCGAGGGCGGCGAGACGCTGGACGGAATCCCGGGCGGCGTCCCAGTCCGGCGTATAATATTGCGGCGGCCCGTGCATCTCGGGTTTTTGCAGGAGCACGGCATAGGCGGATTCTTGCCGCGTGGTGATGAACGCGTCGCCCGCGATGAGCGTGCGATCCGCTTCCCGCCAAAGCGAGACATGGCCCTGCGTGTGGCCGGGCGTGGGGATGCAGCGCCAACCGGGCATGAAGGGGACTTCCTGGTTTTCGGACAGGAGGGCGAGCCAGCGGGAGACGTTGATCGGGTGGCGCGGGTAAAGCCCGGCCGCGCGGGCCATGAGGCCGCCGCCAACATCGGCGCGCGGCGGCGGATAGGAGCGGCTGCCGTTGAGGAAAGGATGTTCGAGGCGATGCGCGTAGATCGGGGTCTCCCACTCGGCGGCGAGCTCGGCGAGCGCGCCGACGTGGTCGAAGTGCCCGTGGGTCAGCACTATCGCGGCAGGCGGGATGTGTTCGCCGAATCGCTCCGAGGCGGCTTTGAAGATGGCCTCGGCGGAGCCGGGAATACCGGCGTCGACCAAGACCCATCCTTGCTCGCCCGGACGCCCGTGGAAAACGACGTTTGCGAGCACCGTCTTTTTATAGGCGAGATCCGGGGCGATTTCATCGGTGCGACCGAGGTCGGCCGGATCGACCGCCACGTTGGAAGATTGAAGAGGAATTTGTTCGGCCATTCCATAGCGACCGAGACGAGGCGCGCGGCGTTCCAGCCGGATACTCCGGAGCGAGTGTCCGAAGATTTCCCGGGGCGGCCTTCTTCGGTATTCGCCGGCCCGTCCCGTGGATCAGAACCGCAGGCAGACTGGCTTGGGCGTGGCGAGGGTCGAGGTCGTCGGCGTGAGCTCGCCGCCGGCCCGGTCCACGGAGAAAACCGCGACTTGGTTCGCCGCTTGCCCCGCGACGAGCAGCCAGCGCGCGTCGGGGCTCAGCGTGAAGTGGCGGGGTTTCGCCGGGACGGGCACCCGCGATCGAAGCGAGAGCCGGCCGCTCGCGGAGTCGCGCGCGAAAACCGCGATCATGTCGGCGCCGCGCACCGAGGCATAGACGCTGTGCCCGGCGGGATGGACGGCGATTTCCGCGGCCTTGGACGGGACGGCGGCGCCTTCGGGTAGCGCGGTCACCGTCTCCACGAACGTGAGCATGGCCGCCTTTTCGTCGTAGGCCGCGACCGCGAGCGTGTTGTTCAACTCGTTCACGACGTAGACGTGGCGTCCGTCGGGGGAAAAGCACGCATGCCGCGGGCCCGAGCCGCGCGGCAGATCGAGCCACGCCTGCGGCGGATTGGGCGCGAGCGCGAGCGAGGCCGGATCGCACGCGTAGAGATAGACGCGATCCGCGCCGAGATCGGGCACAAGAAGCAGCCGCCCTCCTGGCGCCCAGGTAACGCCATGGGCGTGCGGGGCTTCCTGCCTGTCCGGCACGACTCCGGAGGCGTGGCAGTGGGCGAAAAAGGCGACCTTGGCACCGAGGCGGCCATCAGGTTCCACCCGGTGCACGATCACGCTGCCGCCCGAGTAGTTGGCCACGGCGAGGAGGCGGCCGTCGGATGACAAGGCGACATCGCACGGGGCCGCGCCTTCGGTGGGCCGCGAATTCAAGGGGACGAGATGAGCGGCTTGATCGATCGAAAAGGCGTGCAACCCGCCGGAATCCGCCTCGGTGACGGCGTAGAGAAAACGCCCGTCGCCGGAGCGCGCGAGAAAGGAGGCCTTGGGTGTCGCGGCCACGGCCCGGTCTCCGCTTAGCGCGCCCGTGGCGGGATCGAAGTCGGCGGCGTGGATGGCGTCGCCGTAGTTGCCGAGGAAAACCGGGATCGTGCGGGGGGCGGACATGGCGGAAGGAGGAAGCAGGGCCAACGGCGCGGCCGTCAACAGGGCGCGGGCTAGGGTGAAGAAGACGGTCGGCATGAGGCCTTTGGTCATCCCGTGGTCTGCAAGGTTGCATGTCGGCGGGCGGATTTTCAGCGTGGCCGGTTCCATGGCCCTTTTCAGTCTCCTTGATCTCTCGCATGCCTTCGGTGGCGCGCCCGTCCTCGACCACGTCAACTTCCAGGTCGATCCGGGGGAGCGCGTGTGCCTCGTCGGCCGCAACGGCGCGGGCAAATCCACGCTGATGAAACTGATCGCGGGTGACATGAAGCCGGACAGCGGCCAGGTGTTTCGTCAGCCCGGGGCGCATTTCGCCCGTCTCGTGCAGGAAGTGCCGCAGGACCTGGCCGGCTCGGTGCATGATGTCGTCGCCGGCGGCGTGCGGCGCGACGCGGACGGCCACCCGGCCGGGCACGAGGAGGAGTGGGAGGTCGATGTTCGCGTGGAGGATCTGATCGCGCGCCTGCAACTCGACCCGCACGCGGAGGTCTCGACCCTTTCGGGCGGTCTCAAGCGCCGCGTCCTCCTCGGCCGCGCCATCGCCAGTAAGCCCGACATGCTCCTCCTCGACGAGCCGACCAACCATCTCGACATCGAAAGCATCCTCTGGCTCGAGGAGTTTTTGCTCAGCGAGAAGGTCGCGCTCTTTTTCGTGACGCACGACCGCGCCTTTCTGCAGAAACTCGCCACGCGCATCGTCGAGCTCGACCGCGGCGTGCTCACGAACTGGGCGTGCCCCTACGACGTGTTTCTCGCCCGCCGCCAGGAGCGCCTGGAGGCCGAGGAGCGCCAGCGCGCGGCGGCCGACAAGAAGCTCGCGCAGGAGGAGGAGTGGATCCGTCGCGGGGTCAAGGCGCAGCGTAAGCGCGCCGGCGCGCGCATCGAGGCGCTCTACGCGCTGCGCGCCGAACGCAAGGCCCGCCGCGAGCGAGCGGGCAACGCGAACATCAAGATATCCTCCGCCGAGGAGTCCGGCGTGAAGGTGATCGAGGCCGAGGGCCTGTCCTTCGCCTACCCGGACGCCGAGCCCATCGTGCGCGATTTTTCCGCCATCATCACCCGTGGCGACAAGATCGGGCTCATCGGCCCCAATGGCGCAGGCAAGACGACTTTCCTCAAGCTCCTTCTCGGCCAGCTCCAGCCGACCGGCGGCGTCTTGAAGCACGGCACGAAGTTGGAGGTCGTCTACTTCGACCAGCTCCGCGCGCAGATCGACGATACCAAGACGGTGGCCGACAACGTCTCCGACGGGAACTCGCACGTGACCGTGCAGGGCCGTTCCCGCCACATCATCAGCTATCTGCAGGATTTTCTTTTCGACGCGACGCGTTCGCGCACGCCGGCGAAGGTTCTCTCCGGCGGCGAACGCAATCGTTTGTTGCTCGCCCGCCTGTTCACGAAGCCCGCCAACGTGCTCGTGCTCGACGAGCCGACCAACGACCTCGACGCCGAGACGCTCGACCTGCTCGAGAACCTGTTGGTCGAGTTCGAGGGCACGGTGTTGGTGGTGAGCCACGACCGAAAGTTCCTCGATGAAGTGGTGACCGGCACCTTTGTCTTCGACGGACGAGGCGGCATCGAGGAGTTCATCGGCGGCTACTCGGATTGGGTGGCGGAGAAGGCGAAGCAGGCAAAGGCGCCGGTCGCCGCGCCGAAGGCCAACGCCCGCGCCATCGCGACCCCGGCGGCGTCCTCGCCGGCGGCGGAAAAGAAGCCCGCCGGCCGGAAGCTCACGAACAAGGAACAGCGCGAGCTGGCCGAGCTGCCCGCGCGTATCGAAAAGCTGGAGACAGAGCAGGCCGGGCT
>CAMLNJ010000303.1 GCA_946481225.1 uncultured Verrucomicrobiota bacterium
CGACGCTCGTTGCCCCGGGGATTTCGCCGCAAACCGAGGCGAACCTTGACCGGTTCTTCGCGTTGTCGCTCGACCTGCTATGCATCGCGGGGCTCGACGGCTATTTCCGCCGCGTCAACCCCTCGTGGACCCGCGTGCTGGGATGGAGCGAGCAGGAGTTGTTGTCGCGGCCGGTGGCGGATTTCATGCACCCGGAGGACCGGGAGCGGACGCTGCAGGCGCGCGCCCGGCTGGCGAAGGGGATTCCGGTGATCGGGCTTGAAAATCGCTATATGTGCAGGGACGGGTCCTATCGATGGCTGTCCTGGCAGTCGTCTCTCTATCGCGAGGGCGGCCTGGTGATCGCGGTGGCCCGCGACATCACCGAGCGCAAGCATTCGGACGAGGAGCACCTCGTGGTGAGCAAGCTCGAGTCCACGGGGATGCTCGCCGCCGGCGTCGCCCACGATTTCAACAACCTGCTCGCCAGCGTTCTGCTCAACGTCGAGCTCGTCCGGCTCATGGGGCCGCTATCGGAGCAGCAGGCGCAGCACCTGCGGCAGGCCCAGGACTCGGTATCCGCGGCGCAGGGGCTCACGCGCCAGCTGGTTACCTTCGCGGAAGGAGGGCGGATGGCCCGGCGCGTCCTCGACCTCCGGCCCTTGTTACGCGGCGCGCTCGAACACGTGCTCGGCGGTTCGCTGGTCGTTGGCGAGTGCGATTTTGAGTCGGAGCTCTGGCCCGCGGAGGTGGAGGAGGCGCAGATCCGGCAGGTGGTGAAGCACCTCGCGCGCAACGCGCTCGAGGCGATGCCGGGCGGCGGCGTGATCCGCGTCGCCGCGCGCAACGCCACGATCCGCGCCGGACAACTGGGCGCCGCCGCGGCCGGGAATTACCTGTGCGTCACCGTGGCCGACCGGGGGCCGGGGATTCCCGTGGCGGCGCGCGACAAGGTGTTCGACCCGTATTTTTCCACCAAGGCTCGGGGGCCGCAAAAGGGCATGGGGCTCGGCCTGACCATTTGCCACGCGATCATACGCCGGCACGGCGGGCAGATCGTCGTGGATGATTCCGCGCCGGGCGCCGGGACGACGGTGCGGTGTTATCTGCCGGCCAGACCGGGAGCGGCGCCGACGAGCGATTTTGAGCCGGTCGTTCCGGCGGGGAACGGCGAAAGGCCCCGGATCTTGGTCATGGATGACGAACCTTGGCTGCGCGACGTGCTGGAGCAGGCGCTTCGGCGGCTCGGCTATGTCCCGGAATTGGCGAAGGACGGGGAGGAGGCGCTGGCATTGTTTCGCTCCGCGCTCGACGCGGGCCGGCCTTTTGACGCGGTCCTGCTCGACCTTACGGTGCGCGGCGGCATGGGAGGCCGGGAGGTGGTGTCCCTGTTGCGCGAGATAAGCCCGGGGCTGCGCGCGGTGTTGATGACGGGCTACGACGGCAACTCGGATTTCGCCGATTACGCGCGCCTCGGGTTTCAGGCGGCGTTGTCGAAGCCCTTCACCGTCGAGGGGCTCCGCGCGACTTTGGCGCGGCTGCTTGGCGGGTGAGCGCGGCGCCGTCCCGAGCGGGCCGGGGGCGGCTCAGCCGCGTAGTTCGGCGACGATCTCGGGGTGGGCCTCGAGGTGCTTGGTTAGGCGCTCGAGCGCGGCGAGGGTCTCGCCGCTGATGTGGTGCTCCATGCCTTCCACGTCTCGGAAGATCACGTCCTCGGGCAGCGCGAAAAAACGGAGGAGCTGGGTGAGCAGCTCGTGGCGGTGGGCGATGCGCGCCGCGACCGCCTCGCCGGCGTCGGTCAGGACCATGCCGCGGTATTTCTCGTATTTTACGAGCCCGTCGGCGTCGAGGCGCTGCACCATCGTGGTGACGCTTGCCTGCGAGATTTTGAGCTCGGCGGCGATGTCCACCACGCGCGCGTAGCCCTTCGTCTTGATGAGGGCGGCGATGCGCTCGAGGTAGTCCTCGGCGGCTGCGGTCGGGCGGAGCTTGGCCGGCGGGACCGCGGGACTGGGGACGGGATCGCTCACGGTTGGAGGGAAGACGTTTGCTCGGAACGGGGAAAACGAAAAAGCCGCGATCCGGGGATCGCGGCTGAAAACGGGGGCGATCGCGGCCTAGTGCTTCGAGCGCTCGGCCTTGAGGGTCTTCTCGCCGGCGGCTACGACCCGGAACATCTGGATGGCCATCCAGAACACGCCGGTGACGCAGATCGCGGTGAGGGCGCCGAAGACCGGCACGGCCTTCGGATCGGTGCCGGGGACGTGGGATTTCACCCAGCCGAACATGAAGTAGAAGAAGACCGCCACGAGCGCGAGGTCGACGGCGATCGTCAGCGGGGTGACGTGTTTCTGCTCCGAGGGAGCGATGACGTTGTCGTGGGCGTTGTGCGAGGAGGCCATGAGCTTAGAAGAGCGAAAAATGGCGCCACGCGCTTGTCGAATGCCTTTTTCATCGTGGTTTTTCCCCTCGGATATCGTTGCGGGGATCGATAGGATGCTGACATTACCGACCAAGAAGTGATGAGTTCCACCCCGTCCGATTCCGTCCAACGCAGCCGCGAGTTCGTGGACCGCCTCAAGCGGAGCCGCATTTTCAAGGACTACGAACAGGCCTTTCGCGACACGACAGGCCTGCCCATCAACCTGCGTTCGCTCGAGGCCTTCGACCTGCCGCATCACGGGGATCCGAATGAAAACCCGTTTTGCGCCTTGATGGCCAAGACGAACCAGAGCTGCGCGGCCTGCTTGCAACTCCAGCGCAAGGTCGAGGAGGAAGCGCAAATGGAGCCCAAGACTCTCAAGTGCTTCGCCGGCCTCTGCGACTCCTCGGTGCCGGTCCGCGTCGGCGAGGACCTCGTGGCCTTTCTTCAGACCGGCCAGGTGTTTCTCGAGAAACCGGACAAAAAACGCTTTGCCTCCACCGCGCGCCAGATCCTGGCCTTCGGCACCGAGGTCGACTTGAAGAAGCTCGAGGAGGCCTGGTTCCAAGGGCGGGTGCTTGATCGCCGCCAATACGAATCGATCCTGCGCCTGCTATCGATTTTCGCCCAGCATCTTTCGACCATCGGCGAGGAGCTCGCGATCCAGTCCGAGCACGGCGAAGCCCCCCCCATCGTCCGCGCCCGCGCCCTCATCGCCACCCGCCACGGCGAAGACCTGTCGCTCGACGAGGTCGCGAAGGCGGTCAACATGAGCGCCTTTTACTTCTGCAAGACCTTCAAGAAGGCCACGGGCATGACCTTCACCAACTACCTCGCCCGCGTGCGTGTGGAGAAGGTGAAGAACCTCCTCATCAATCCGCACAAGCGCGTGAGCGAGGCCGCCTTCGAGGCGGGGTTTCAGTCGCTCTCGCAGTTCAACCGCGTGTTTCGCCGGGTCGCCGGCCAGAGCCCGAAGGCTTATCGCGAGAGCTTGAACAAGCGCTTGCAGCCGCTGCGCTGAGCGCGGCCTCGGCTCCCCTGCAAGCGCGCGGCGTGGCGTGGGTGGACGCGCTGGCGCGGCTTTGCGCGGACGCCTCGCGCTGCTTGTCCTGCGCCTCCAGCGTGGTGCGCCGCAGGCAGAGGCTGCAGAAGAGGGAAATCTCGTCGGTCGCCACGAGCTTCCATGCGTGGCTCAGCGCGCGGCAAAGTTGCTCGCGTTCGCGCGGCGCCAGATGTGGCAGCGCGTCGGCCTGGCCCCAGAGCACGTCGAAGGTGGCGCATTCGCCGGTGAGATAAAAAGCGACGAGCGGATTCAATCCGCAGCGGCAGTTCACCGGATCCTCCTTCGCCGTCGCCGGGGCGGACGGGGCGGGAGCTCCTCCCGCGGCCGGGTCGGAATCGAGCGCTTGCGCCGCCTCCTGTCGCACACGGGCGAGCGCGGGGGCCATCAGCGGGCCGAGCAGATCGGGGTGGGCTAGGGCGCTCGAGGGCGGCAGGGCGCGCAGGCGCTCGCGCCAACGCGTGAGCACACGGGCGGCGTGACGGTCGAGCAAGGGACGCGGATCGCCTGGGGTCATGGCCGCCACGTTAGTCGACTGGCGCGTTGTCCGCGCCGCCTTCCTTGGCCGACGCTGCGCGCTCTTTGGCCGCGTTTCTTGCCTTTGCCAAGAAACGCGCGCCTGCCGCCAAGGGCCGCGCAGCGGGCCACCGGGGCTTCCGCTAAGGTGCGCGGTAACCATTCACGCATCCACCCCGCCCACGACCATGGACGTCATTCCTCTTACCCTCGCCATCAGCCTGTTGCTTTCGCTGACCTTCATCGCGCTTTTTGTCCGCGAGTTTTCCCGTCCCCGTCGCGCCGGCGCCGATCGGGACTCGCTTCTGCCCCTCGAACCCGACGAGGCGGTTCCCGTCGCCGTGGCCGCCGCCGTCGCGCACGCCCACGGGCACGTCGACGACGACACCTGCGCGAGCAAGCGCACCGACGGCAAATGCTGTTCCTCCTGCCAACGCCGCAAGGACCGCGCCGCCGCCAAGGCCGCCGCGTCCTGAGCGGCTTCCTCCTCCTTCCGCCTCCGACTCCACGCTCCCTGTTCCACGCTCTCATGTCCGCCCGCACCGTCACCATCCAGTATAACGACAAGATCGTTCGCCAATTCCTGCTCGCCTCCGTCCTTTGGGGCGCGGTCGGCATGCTCGTCGGCGTCTTGATCGCGAGTCAGCTCAACGCCTGGCGCGCCAACTTCGACCTGCCGTGGCTCACCTTCGGGCGCCTGCGCCCGCTGCACACCAACGCGGTCATCTTCGCCTTCGTCGGCAACATGATGTTCGCCGGC
>CAMLNJ010000304.1 GCA_946481225.1 uncultured Verrucomicrobiota bacterium
GGCGGAACGATTTTCGTCGCGGCCCGCGGACCTGGCGCGCGCGACGATCATGGACGAGTTGTCGCTCGCCCGCGTGATCAAGTTCGGGCGCCCGGGGACGGCGATGGCCGGTCACGAGTCTTTCGACGACGAGACCGTGGTTTCGCTCGCGCGGTATGTTCGCGGCCTGCAAGAATCGTCCGCGGCCCACATGACGATCCGATGAAAATCCTGGTGGTGGAAGACGAACGAAAGGTGGCGGGCTTCGTCGCGCAGGCTCTCGCGGAGCAGTCCTATGCCACGCGCGTGGCGGGCAGCTGCGCCGCGGCGCGCGCCGCCTTGGCGGAGGATGCCTTCGACGCGGTCGTGCTGGACCTCGGTTTGCCGGACGGGGACGGACTCGATCTGCTCTCGGAGTGGCGGGCGTCGGGTTTTAACGAGCCGGTGCTCATCTTAAGCGCGCGCGATGCCGTCGCGGATCGCATCGGAGGGTTGAATCGCGGCGCCGACGATTATCTGCCGAAGCCTTTCAGCGTCGACGAGCTGGTGGCGCGCGTGCGTTCGCTGCTGCGCCGCCACGCCGGCGCGAAGACCACCGTGTTGGCGCACCGCGGGCTTCGGCTCGACCTGCTGGCGCGCGAGTTGCGGGTGGACGGCCGCCCGGTGGAGCTCACGAGCAAGGAGTTCGCGCTCGCCGAACTGTTTATGCAGAATCCCGGCCGCGTGCTGACGCGGACGCTCATCGGCGAAAAGGTCTGGGAGGCGAGCTACGATATGGAGACCAACCTGATCGACGTCTACGTGCGGCGCCTCCGCGCGAAGCTGGAGGCGCCGGGGCAGGCTCCGCTGATCCGCACGGTGCGCGGCACCGGTTACCAGCTTCTGCCATGATCCTCCGCACGCTGACCTGGAAGACGACGCTGCGCTTCGCGGCCCTCGTGACGACCACGACGGCGTTGGTGCTGGTCGCGGGCGGGTGGCTGCTCGATCGTCAGATGCGTCGCGGTCTTTCGTTGCTTCACGAAGGCGAGGCGGAGGAGCTGCGAGGCATGCTCGCCGGGGCGGAGCGCAGCTCCGAGGCGGTGCGCAAGCGGGTGTTGCGCGACAGCGAGGGGGATGCGGAGTGGTTTTTCATCCAGATACACGACGACAAGGGCGCGGTGCTCTTCCGCTCGGCCAATCTCGGCGCCGCGATCATGCCGGATCTAAGCCCCGGGGAGCCGCGCCGGGTCGTGCAGCTGTCGGGGGTGGGGCGCGTGCAGATGAGCGAGATCGATGTCGACGGCTGGCATATCCAGGTGGGGAGCCCGCTTACGATGGAGCATCTGCTGCTCGCGGATTATGCGAAGGTGAGCATCGTCCTCGTGTTGTCCGCGGCGATCGGCGGCCTCGTTCTCGGCTACGCGTTCAGCCGTGTCACGCTGCGACCGTTGGGCCTGATCGCCGACACGGCGCGCCGGATCGGAGGCGACAATCTGCACGAACGCATTCCCGAGCCGGGAACACGCGACGAGCTCGCCGCGCTTGCGGGCGTGTTGAACCAGACGTTTGATCGCTTGGAGGCCGCGTTCGAGCAGGTGCGGCGATTCACCGCCGATGCCTCGCACGAGCTGAAGACGCCGCTCTCCCTGATGCGCCTCAACGCCGAAAGGCTTCGCGCCCGCGCGGCGGGAGCGGGCGACGAGGCGGGGCTCGACGAGTTGATCGAGGCGATGAACCGGCTGCAGGGAGTGATCGACAAGCTGCTCTTTCTCGCCCGGGCGGAGGGAGGCGCCCTTCCGCTCACCGCCAAGCCCCTGCGCGTCGCGGAGCTCGTCGCCGGGTTTTCCGAGGACGCGTCGGTCCTGCTCGAAGACGCGGGAGCTCGCTTCGAGGTCGTGGCCTGCGACGACGGGGAGCTGCGCGGGGACGCCGGCCTGCTCCGCCAGTTGTTGCTCAACCTCGTGACGAACGCGGCGCGGGTTTCTCCGCGCGGCGCCAAGGTGGAGTTCGAGGCGCGACGCGTCGGAGAACGGTGGAGACTGGCGATCGCCGACGAAGGGCCGGGCCTGCCGGACGAGCAACTGGAGCGCGTCTTCGAGCGTTTCGTGCGGCATCATTCGGCCGGCGCGGAAAGCGCCGAGGGCGCGCCGGGCCAGGGGCTCGGGCTGGCGATCTGCCGCAGCATCGCGCAGCTCCACGGCGGGACGATCCGCCTCGAGAACCGCGGTGACGGACGCCGAGGGCTCCGCGCCGTGGTCGAGCTGCCCGCGGGCGGGTAGGCGGCGGTCCGGAAAGAGTCTCTTGCGCGGGGCTCGGCGCTTCCGGCTCGCCTTGGCGCGGAGGCGGGGAAATTTCGGGCCATGGTGACGGCATTGAAACGGCGGGGATGGCGGTGGGCGTTGGCGCGTTGGCTGTTTCTGGCCTCGACGACCTACCTCGCGGTCTGCGCCGTCGTGACCTGGCAAAAGGATGCGATTCTTTTTCCGCTGCACGGCCGCGAGCGGGCGGCCGGAAAGACCGCGCCGGCCGGCTACGAAACCTGGTGGCAGTCGATGCGCGACGGCGTGCGCGTCGAGGGGTGGTGGTTGCCGGCCCGCGGAGCCTCGGCGGAGAAGCCCGCGCCGGCCGTGTTGGTGTTTCACGGCAACGGCGAGCTGATCGACGACTCGCGGGATTTCGCGGAGGTGTGGCACGAGCTGGGCGCGAGCGTGCTCCTGGTGGAGTATCGCGGCTACGGGCGCTCGGACGGCGAGCCCGGCATCACGGCCTGCAAGGGCGACGCGGTCGAATGGTTTGACCGCGTCGCCGCGCGGCCCGAGGTCCGGCGAGACGTGATCCTGGCGCACGGCTTTTCGCTTGGCGGCGTCTTCGCCGCGGAGCTGGCGGGGGAGCGGCCGGCGGCGGGGCTGGCGTTGGAGGGCACGGTCGCGAGCTTGCGCGAGGCGGCGCGCGACCGGCAGGTGTGGGTTTTGTTCACGCGTGAGCGCTTCGACGCGACGGCGGTGTTGCGGCGGCTCGATCCGCGCGTGCCGGTGTTGCTCACGCATGGCCGGCGGGACGACGTGGTGGGTTTTCGCCATCACGGTTTGCTCGCCGCCGCCCGGCCGGGGGCGCGGGCGGTGGCCGACGATTACGATCATTATCCGCTTTCGACGTGGCAGCGACCGGATCTGTTGAGCGAGTTGCTGGGGCGGGCGAGGGAGGGCGCGGGCGAAGCGAACGGAGGAGATGAAACGTGAAGCTTCGTCGCATCGCGGTGTTGGTGGCCTGTCTGGCGGCGGCGGGGTATGTGGTGCTTTGCGCGCTTGTGGCGCGGGACAAGGAGGCGGTGCTGTATCCGCGCCCCGGTCGGGAGCGGGCGCAGGGGCGGACCGCGCCGGCCGGCTATGAGTCCTGGTGGCGGGACTTGCCGCAGGGCGGGCGAGCGGAAGCGTGGTGGCTGCCGGCGGAGGGCGCTTCGGCGGAGCGACCGGCCCCGGTGGTGATGTATTTCCATGGCAACGCGGAACTGATCGACGACCAGCGTCAGACGGCGGAGCTGTGGCATCGGTTGGGCGTTTCCGTCCTGGTTTGCGAGCACGTCGGCTACGGGCGTTCGGACGGGACCCCGGCCTTGGAGAACGACATCGCGAACGGCGCGGCGTGGTTCGATGTCGTGTCGGCGCGGCCCGAGGTGCTGCGCGAGGCGATCCTGGCGCACGGGTTTTCGCTTGGCGGAGCCTTTGCGGCGCAGTTGGCGGCGCGTCGTCCGGTGGCGGGCCTCGTGTTGGAGAGCACCTTTTCCAGCCTGCCGAGCATGGCGCGGCGGCTGGGCGTGTGGCTTTATTTTGGCGGCGAGCGGATGGACACGGAGCAGGTGCTGCGCGGACTGTCGGCGGAGGTTCCGGTGTTGATCACCCACGGTCGTGGCGACGAGGTGATTCCGGTGGGGCAGGGGAGACTGCTGGCCGCCGCGCGTCCCGCGGCGCGCTATGTGGAGGGCGACTACCCGCATGTTCCGTGGGCGCAGAACGAACCGGAGCATGTGCTATTACGCGAATTTCTTGCAAAGGCGCTCGCGGGGAGCGCGCCTCCGCTTGCTTTCAGTGGGGCGGGGCCGGCGCCCGAAACCGCGCTTGCCTCGCCCGCGCCCGGCTCGGCACCCTGACCCTTTACGCAACAGTCATGAAACAACGCACGCTCGCCCGCGAGGTCACTATTTCCGGCCAGGCTCTCCACACCGGCGAAACGGTCACGCTCACCCTCAAGCCCGCCTACGCCGACGCGGGTTACGTGTTCCGCCGCATCGACCTCAACGGCGCCCCCGAGATCAAGCCTCGCGCCGAGCTTGTCGGCGATCTCGTGCGCCAGACCACGATCCAGGAGGGCCACGCGAAGGTCCACACGGTCGAGCACGTGCTGAGCGCGCTGCACGGCTGCGGCATCGACAACTGCGTCATCGAGATGAACGCCTCCGAGCCGCCCATCCTCGACGGTTCGGCGAAGCCCTACGTCGACCTCATCATGCAGGGCGACCCGGTCGAGCAGGACAAGGATCGTGAATACTTCGTCCTCGAGGAGCCGGTATCGATCCAGAAGGGCAACTCGTCCATCATCGCGCTGCCGCACGACGGCTTCAAAATCTCCTGCACCTCGGCCGACGACCGCGGCATCCACGCGCAGTTTCTTTCCCTCAGCATCGATCCCGACGTCTACATGACGCAGATCGCCGCGGCCCGCACCTTCACCGTCTACGAGGACATCGAGGCGCTCATCAAGATGGGCAAGATCA
>CAMLNJ010000305.1 GCA_946481225.1 uncultured Verrucomicrobiota bacterium
ATTGGGGCGGCGGGCGCCACCGCCGTAGGGTGCTGAGAGGGCCATCAAATATGCTTGGGTGCGGTTGCTAAAACAGGGTCACAAACGCCGAGGCGTTTTGGAAAGACAACTGGAAAAGGGCGGGCTGGCGACGGGGATTCCCCGGTCGGGGCGGCGGAGACGAAACGGGAACCGGCCCTCGCAAACCGGGCTCTTCAGACGGAAAAACTTTCGCCGCAGGAGCAGGACGCCTTCGCGTTCGGGTTGGTGAATTTGAAGCCCCCGGCGATCAGCGCCGAGGAATAGTCGATGTGGGTGCCCTTGAGATAGAGCGCCGTCTTCGGATCGACCAGGACCCGCACGCCGGCCGTCTCGACGAGGATGTCGCCCCGCTTGGCCGAGGGCGTGAAACGAAGCTTGTAGCTCAAGCCGTTGCAACCGCCGCCGGCGATCGCCACCCGGAGGTAGTCGCCCTGCTTCTCGCGGGCGATCAGGGAGGAAATCTTGCGGCCGGCGGCCTCGGTCAGCCGCACCAGACGCTCGTCGCCCAGGCGCGGAGCGACCGGCGCCTCGGGAGCGGCGACGACGGAGGCGGGAGCGGAGGGCGACGAGGGGACGGTTTCCATGCGAGCTAGAGGGGCAATGTGGCGCTCAACCGGCGCGGTGCAAGCGGGCGCGATGCGTCGCCAACATCCGCGCCATGCGCACGGCGT
Source organism: uncultured Verrucomicrobiota bacterium (assembly GCA_946481225.1). The sequence goes on from CAMLNJ010000305.1 coordinate 693, forward strand.
TGGCGAAACTAGCCGCGGACGCGAGGCCGCGCCCCGCGATGTCGAATCCCGTTCCATGGTCCGGACTCGTCCGCACCCAGGGCAGGCCCAGGGTGATGTTCACCGCCTGGTCGAACTCGAGGGTCTTCAGCGGCGCCAGGCCCTGGTCATGATAAAGCGCCACCACGGCGTCGAAGTCGCCGCGTAATTGCCGGCCGAATACCGTGTCTCCCGGCAGGGTCCGCGACAGGCCCGGATGCGCGGGACGCAGCCGGTCGAGGATCGGATCGATCCGTTCCCGCTCCTCCGTTCCCAGAAGGCCGTCCTCGCCGGCGTGGGGGTTCAGCCCGCACACCGCGATGCGTGGCGCCGCGTGGGCGCCACCCGCGCCCCCCCGCCCCGCCGCTCCGTCGCACGCGCACAGCTCCGCCGCCGCCGCGACCGCCCGGGCGAGCACCGGCTCGGTCAACGCCTCCGGCACCGCCGCGAGCGGGATGTGCCACGTCGCGAGCACCACGCGCAGCCGCCCGCCCGCGAAGGCCATCACCGGCTCCCCGCCCCACTCCGCCGCGAAAAATTCCGTCTGCCCGGGGAAGCGCCACCCCGCCCGCGCCATCCAGCTCTTCGCCACCGGCCCGGTCACCACCCCCGCCACGCGCCCTTCCCGGGCCGCCGCCGCCGCCGCGCGCAAGGCCGCGTCCGCCACCCGCGCCCCCGCCTCGGAGGGTTTGCCCGGCTCCGCCGCGAAATCCGCCTCGCCGCCCGCCACCGGGCACGGCGTGAAAACACCCGCCTTGGGCAAAGTCCCGAGCCAGCGCGCCGGCCCGTGGATCTCCACCTCCGCCGCCTCCTCGGGCGACGCGTCGCGCAGCCACGAGGCGATGATCTCGGGACCGACCCCCGCCGGGTCGCCGCAGGTGAACGCCAGTCTCGCGGACGTCGCGCTCATGCCTCGGCCGCCTCGCCCGCGCCCTCCGCGCCGCGCCGGGCGGGCCGCGCGAAACCACGCTTGCCGCCGGCGAAAAACTCCAGAAACCGGATCGCCTCCGCGCTCCCGCAGGCGCCGGACGCCAGCGTCTCGGCCGCGAGGCGGCGGATGTCGCCGTCCCGCTGATACACCGCGCGAAACGCCTCCTTCAGCTCGCGGATCGCCTCGCGCGCGAAGCCGCGGCGCCTGAGCCCGACGAGGTTGAGCCCGCTCACCTCGTCCCGCTCCGCCACGATCGTGAACGGCGCGAGGTCGCGGGTGATGCGGGCCAGCCCGCCGATCATCACGCTCTCGCCGACGCGCACGAATTGATGGATGCCCGCGCCGCCGCCCACGAAGGTGAAGCTCCCGACCGCCACGTGGCCCGCCAGCATGGCGTTGTTGGCCAGCACCACGTCGTCCGCCAGCACGCAGTCATGACCCGCATGGCTCCCGGCCATGAAGAAACAGCGCGCCCCGACCACCGTCGCCTGCCCCTCGTAGATGGAGCGGTTGATCGTCGCGTTCTCGCGGATCACCGTCCCGTCGCCCACCCGCGCGAAGGTGGGCGTGCGCCGGTCGAATTTCAGAAACTGCGGATCGCCGCCCACCACCGCGCCCGGATGCACGACCACGCGGTCGCCGAGCACCGCATGGCGCGTCACGACCGCATGGGCCATGATTTCGCAATCGGCGCCCAGTTGCGCTCCCGGTTCGATGATGGCGGTCGGATGGATCATGGGGCGGCACGCTCGCCGGGCACCCGGGCCGTTTCAAGCCCTCTCCCTCCCGCCCCTGGGCGCCCCGCGGCTCAACGCCCGGTCCGCGGCGGCAGAAAATCCATCTGCGGGTCCCGCAACAGGTCGTAGTTTTTCAGGATGCGCAGCACCTCGAGCGTGTCGCTCTTCCGGTAGCTGCGGTTCACCTCCACCTTTTCGATCAGATCGGTGAGGATGGCCCGGAACGATATGATCCCGTCCACGCCGCGCTCCTTCAAAAGCTCCACGCTCTGGCTACGAAACGGCTCCTGCGTCGGCAGCGCGGGCAACACGAGCACCTTGGCGAACTCCTCCGGCTTGCCCGCCTCCTCGCCCTCCTCGGGCGGAAAAAACCGCGTGGCCTTCTTCTGCACCTCGTCCGCGAGAAACCGGAAGATCTCCGGCGAACTCTTGAGCATGCCGGGCGTGAACACGTCCGTGTGCCAGGGCTTCACCGACACCACCGCCCGGTGCAGATAGGGCAGCTCCGTCGCGAACAGGAAAAAGTCCGGCTTCCTGCCATCGCGCACCCAGGCCGGGTTGTAGACCACGAGGTCGATCTCCTCGTCGCTCGTCTTCTTGCGCGCCTGCACCGCGTGCTTGCGGACCTGGCGCACGAAAAAACCGTTTTGCTCAAAGTATTCCCGGACTATGCCTTCGTCGATTGCGGCCACGGCGAAAGCTCAAACGACAATCCGCCCGCGGACGAATCCTAAAAATAGCGACCCTATCGACGGCGGATTACGCGGATGGGCGCGGATAAAGACGCGTCCAATCCGTCGACCACGGATCGCACGGATAAAAAAGGCCGACCGGAGTATTCGATCCTATCGAGTATCCGCGACCGTTGCATCGGGTGCGTTTCATCCGCGCCCATCTGTGTAATCCGCGGTTAACTCTGCTATCAAACCGCCCCGACCTCGCGGAAAGCCGCCTCGGCCAGCGCCGGATCGATCCCGCCCTGCGTCGCCGAGTCGCCGAGCGCCTTGAGCACCACGAAACGCAGGCCGCCCGCGCGCACCTTCTTGTCGCGCGCCATCGCCGCCACCAGCCCCGGCAAGGCCAGCGGCTCGCGCAGGCGCGTCGGCAGGGCGTGCGCCGCCACGGTCGCCTCCACCCGCGCCACCTCGGCCGAGCCGATGTATCCGAGCTTCTGCGACAACCGCGCCGCCGCGCAGAGGCCCGCCGCCACCGCCTCGCCGTGCAGATAGGTCCCGTAGCCTGTCACCTGCTCGATGGCGTGGCCGAAGGTATGGCCGAGATTGAGCAAAGCCCGCCCGCCCTCCGCCGCCGTCTCCCGCTCGTCCGCCTCCACGATCCGCGCCTTGGTCGCGCAGCAACGCCGCACCACCTCCGCCAGATCGCCGCTCTTCAGCGTCAGCGGCTCGCGCTCGAGCCGCGCGAACAGCTCCGCGTCGCCCAACAGGCCGTATTTGATCACCTCCGCCATGCCCGCGGCGAACTCCCGCGCCGGCAACGTCGCGAGCAAGGCCGTGTCGATGTAGACCGCCGCCGGCTGGTGGAAGGCGCCCACCAGGTTCTTGCCCGCGTCGAGATTGATGCCGGTCTTGCCGCCCACCGAGCTGTCCACCATCGCGAGCAGCGTCGTCGGCACCTGGACAAACGGGATGCCGCGCAGGTAGCTCGCCGCCGCGAAACCGGCCAGATCGCCGATCACGCCGCCGCCCACCGCGACGAGCTGCGAGCTGCGGTCGAGGCGGTTCTCCGCCAGAAAATCCCACACGCGGCCGAGCTCGCGCACGCACTTGGTTCCCTCCCCCGCCGGCAGCACCAGCCTCGGGCAATCGCCGGCCAGCGCGTCGAGCGCCGCGGACTGCGTCGCCGCCAGATTCGCGTCCGTCACCAGCGCCACCTTGCGCCCGGCGGCCCGCAACCCGTCCACCCTGGCGCGGATCGCGCCGGAAAGCCCCGACCCGAAAAACAGGTCGTAGCTGCGTTCGCCGAGGTTTACGCGGAGTGAGGTATGCATCCGGCCGGGACTACAAAACCCGCCCCCGCGCCGGTCAACGCGGCAGACGGGCGCCGACTTCCTCCGACGTCTGGCCCCCCTCCTACCTCCGCTCCTTGAACCAGCGCAGCACGCCCGCCAAATCGCGCGTGTTCAACACCTGCTCGCACGTCAGCCAGCCCTTGCGCGCCACGCGCACGCCCTCGGCCACGTGGGTCAGGCCCGCCGCCTCGTGCGCGTCGGGATTGATCGCGCACATCAGCCCGCGCTCCGCCGCCCGCCGCCACTGGCGCCAATCCATGTCCAGCCGGTTCGGATGCGCGTTGAGCTCGATGATCACCCGGTTCGCGATC
>CAMLNJ010000306.1 GCA_946481225.1 uncultured Verrucomicrobiota bacterium
AATCCACGTCTCGTCTATCCCGCATCTGTATTGATCCGTGCCAATCTGTGTAATCTGTGGTCGGTTTAAACTGCGATTTCTAGGCTCATCCTGATTTCCAGGATGAGATCGCCCCGACCGCCCCGGGCGCTCCGCGTTCCGCCGGGCTCAGGCCCGGAGATCCGGGCAGGTGGCGCCGTCGAACCAGGTGCCTTCCACGAAGGTCGTGGTGGGGATCGACGGGATGCCATATTTGTTGTGCTGCAACTGGCTCGCGAGCAGCTCCACCGCCAGCGCCCCGACCGTCTCGTGGTTTTGCCGCACCCCGGCCGCCTTGCCCGAAAAGTCGTCGAGAAACACGTCCACGAAAGCGACATCGCGCGGCACCCGCAGCCCCAGCTCCTTCAGCGCCGGCAGCACGAAAGAAGCCTTGCTGATGATCACGTCCGGCTGGTGCTTCTCATACCAAGCCCCGAATTCCTTCCCGTCCACCGCGACGGGCGCGTTATGCTCGTTGAACCACCCCTCGACCGGCTCCGGCGCCGGAAAGATATGCGAAGGCACCTGATTCCGCGCCGGCAGGTGCTGCTGCTCGCAAAGAAAGCCGGCCGTCCAGTAGTGGTCCACCGCGTGATCCCAGCCGCGGTGCATGACAAAACCCGGCCGCCGGTAACCCGCCGCCACCACTTTCTGCATGGCGAGCCGCACGATATCGCACTGGTGGTTGGTCACGTTGTGGAGCAACGGGTGGTGCGGAAAGTAGTCGATCTTCACCGCGCTGAAGCGCTCCCAATCCAGTTGCAACGCGTCCCCCATCTCCCGCCCATGCGAGGCGATGATCAGCCCGGTGATGCCGCGGTTCTTCAGGATCGCGCTCAAGCGCGCCTGCGTGAGGTCCGGCTCGCGCAGCCAAAAATGATCGAGCTTGTAGCCGAGCTCGCGCGCCTTGGCCTCGGCGCCCGAGTAAAACTCGCCATGCGCGGTCGTCTTTTTCCAGCCGAAGCGCGTCTTCCAATTCGTCAAGTAGGCCAGCGTCGGAACGTTGCGCCGCACCGTGTTCTTCGACCGGTAGGAGACCAACGCCTGCATCAAGGGATCGGGCGCATAGCCCATCTTCGCGGCCAACGCCCGCAGTCGGTCCCGCGTCTCGGCCGGGATACGAGGATGGTTCCGCATCGCCAGCGAAACGGTGGTGACATGGACGCCGGCCACGCGGGCGATGTCGGCGAGGGTGACACGACGGGAAGGCTCCATCCCCGGCCATCACGGCGAACCCGTCTCGAATCACAAGTCTATTGTTAGCGCGTTTGTCAGATTGTGAGCCCCCGCCCCCTCGGGCATTTCAGGTTGGTTCCCGCCATCCACCCTTCCACTTTTCCCGCCTCTCCACGGCCCCTCCCCGGCGCATCCGGTTCTCGTGCAATCACCGAGCTTTCATTCCCACCACTCGCCCTTTGGCGCGTTCGCGTCCTTCACCATCGGCCTCGTCGGCAGCCCCGGTGGTTTCGGGCAGTCGCTGAGCCGTCCGCACCAGGCGAGGCAAAACGTCTATGTGGGCTTCCGCCAGACGGAGCCCGCCCGTCGGCGCGCCGCCTCCGCGGCCGCTTCCCGGCGCTGGCGATTGCTGCCCTTCTTCACGCCCCCGCAGGCGGCGGAGGCCGCGTTCCTCGGCGAAAACGTTCCTCCTCCTCCGGCCCCCGGCGAATCGCCTTGGGAACTCCTCGCCCCCGCCGACTACGAGCGTCGGCTCGGCGCCGCCAGCGACGTATGGCGCGCGGACTCCGACCGGTTCGGCTTCGCCCTCCTCACCCCCTTCGACCGCGTGCCCGACCCGCGCACGCTCACCCAGGAGGAAGCTCGCCGCCACCTCGCTCCGCTCGTCTGCGGCTGGATCGAGTATGACAACCGCTCCGGCTCCACGCCCGTCCAGCTCGTGTTCGGCCTCGGCGATCCCGAGCGCCCGCTCCGCCCCCTCGCCGACTCCGGCTCCACTTTGGCCGGCTTCAGCTCGGGCCCCGCGCATGGCTACGCCACCCGCGGCGGCCGCGACGTCGAGCTGAGGCAAGGCTTCGACGTGTTCTCGCCCAAGTTCAAGGACCACCGCGGGCTCCACGTCATCGGCGGCGAGACGGCCCTCGTCTTTACGGTCCCTGCCGGCAAACGGAAGCGTTTCCCCCTCGCGCTCGGCTTCTTCCACGACGGCATCGCGACCACCGGCATGCCCGCGCGTTACGCCTACAGCCGCTGGTTCTCCGACCTCGAGGACGTGCTCGAACACGGCCTGGCCAACTACCGCCACTACGAGCGCATCGCCGCCCTGCGCGACCTCGAGCTCGAACGCAGCCGCCTCGATCCCGACCAGCGCTTCCTCCTCGCCCAGTCGATCCACAGCTACCAGGGCTGCACCCAGCTCATGTGGGGCGAGGACGGCCCCCTCTGGATGGTCAACGAGGGTGAATACCGGATGATCAACACCTTCGACCTGACGGTGGATCATCTCTTCTTCGAACTCGAATGGCACCGCTGGGCCGTGCGCGACACGCTCGACCTCTTCGCCGAGCGCTACTCCTACGTCGACCGCCTGCGCAACGGCTCGCCCAAGCTCCTGCCCGGCGGCATCTCCTTCACCCACGACATGGGCGTGATGAACCACTTCACGCCCTCCGGCCGCTCCAGCTACGAATGCGACGGCCTCGACGGTTGCTTCGGCCACATGACGATGGAGCAGCTGCTCAACTGGGTCCTCTGCGCCGTCACCTACGCCGAAAAGACCGGCGACGTCGCCTGGCTGCGTCGCCGCCGCGACATCCTGCTCGCCTGCGCCGAAAGCCTCCATCGCCGCGACCACCCCCACCCCGAAAAACGCGACGGCATCCTCAAGCACGACTCCAACCGCTGCGGCCCCGACGGCGCGGAGATCACCACCTACGACAGCCTCGACGTCAGTCTCGGCCAGGCCCGCAACAACCTCTATCTCGCCGTCAAGACCCTGGGCGCCTGGGTGCTCCTCGAAAAAGCCTTCGCCCGCCTGCGCCTCAAGCCGGCCGAGGCCGACGCCCGCGCGACCGCCGATCTGCTCGCGCGCTCCATCTCGACCAAGTTCGAGGCCGACACCGGCTTCTTCCCCGCCGTCTTCGAGAAGGGCAACCGCTCCCGCATCCTCCCCGCCGTCGAAGGCTTCGTCTACCCCCTCTACCTCGGCTACGACGACACGCTCGATCCGCAGGGGCGCTTCGGCGAACTGCTCGCCTTGCTGCGCCGCCATGTCTCGCAAGCCCTTCAGCCCGGCGTCTGCCTCGACTCGATCACCGGCGGCTGGAAAATCAGCAGCACCAGCACCAACACCTGGTTCAGCAAGATCGCCCTCGCCCAGCACGTCGTGCGCCGCCTTTTCCCCGAGGCGATGAACGAGACCGCCCGAGCCGGCGACCGCGTCCATGCCGACTGGCAGCGCCGTCCCGGCTGCGGCCGCGACGCCATGTGCGACCAGATCATCAGCACCACCGGCGAGAGCTGCGGCAGCCGCTACTACCCGCGCGGCGTCACCGCCTGGCTCTGGCTGACCGAATAGGCCGCCCGTCTTCCCGCTTTCCGTCGGCCGCCGCCGCGCCACGCTCCTCCGCCGCCCCGCGCTTTCCGGCGGCCCCGGTGCATGGCATGGCATCACCCCGCCCCCCTCCGCCCCTCCCCAAAAACCGATGCATCACTCCGCCAAGTTGTCCTTCCGCGAAAAAGCCGGCTACGCGCTCGGCGACGCCGGAGCTAACTTCGTTTTCCAGGCCCTCATGGTCTTCCAAATGACCTTTTACTCGAAGGTCTTTGGCATCGGCGTCGCCGCCGCGAGCTGGCTCTTCCTCATCGGCCGTCTCTTCGACGCGGTCACCGACCCGCTCATGGGCCTCGTCGCCGACCGCACCAAGAGCCGCTGGGGCCGCTTCCGCCCCTGGCTCCTCTGGTCCGCCATCCCCTTCGCGCTGGTCTTCTGGGCCGCCTTCACCACGCCCGACCTCGGACCGCAGGGCAAACTCCTCTACGCCTGGGCCGCCTACCTCGGCCTCATGGCCGTCTACACGGTCAACAACGTCCCCTACTGCGCCCTCCAAGGCGTCATGACCGGCGACAGCGACGAACGCACCAGCCTCGGCGCCTATCGCTTTTTCGCCGCCATGGCCGTCGGGTTCATCGTCTCCGGCATGACCTGGCCCCTCGTCGCCAAGTTCGGCGGCGGAGACGACGCCAAAGGCTGGTCCATCACCATGGGCCTTTTCGCCGCGATCACGGTCGTCTGCTTCGTCGTCACCTTCTTCTCCGTCAAGGAACGCATCCAGCCCGACCCCGCCCAGCAGAGCTCCGTGCGCCAGGACCTGCGCGACGCCTTCTCCAACCGCCCGTGGGTCGTGCTCTTCTTCGCCACCCTCGCCATCTTCGTCATGCTCGCCGTGCGCGGCGGCTCCCTGCCCCTCTTCACCCAATTCATCGTCGATAAAGCCGCCCTCGGCCGCTTCCTCGCCGAGCACGGCTTCGTCCTCGCCGAAGGCGCCCGACCCGCCGGCTGGCAAGGCCTCCTCGACACCGTCGGCTACCTGGTCAAATCCGACCTCTCCAACGCCCCCGCCGTCGGCTTCGGCCTCTTCAGCATGATCGGCAGCGTCGTCACCATCATCGGCGTGCTTCTCTCCAAGCCCCTTTCCGAGCGCTTCGGCAAACGCGGCGTCTTCATCGCCTGCCTCTC
>CAMLNJ010000307.1 GCA_946481225.1 uncultured Verrucomicrobiota bacterium
CGCGGACATCAGAATTTGACCACCACAGATTTCACGAATGGGCACAGATACCGAACCTATGGTTTTTATCCGTGTTCATCCGTGTGATTCGTGGTCGAGGGTTTGGAATGGTCTGCGATGGAGTCAGGAGGGGGCGCGGCCGAGGTGGAACGTGAAGAGGCCCTGGGGGCGGAGGAGCATGAGGGCGATGAGGAGCACCGCGTAGAGCACGAGGCGGTATTCGGCGACGGGGCGGAGGAGTTCGGGGAGGAGGGTGAGGAGCGTGGCGGCGAGGATGACGCCGAGGGTGTTGCCAAGGCCGCCGAGGATGACCATGACGACGATCTCGACGCTGCGGGCGAAATCGAAGCCGGAGGGGCTGATGGCGGTTTTGAAGTGGCTGAAAAGTCCGCCGGCGACGCCGGCGAAAGAGGCGCCGATGACGAAGGCGACGATCTTGTAGCGGGCGGGGTCGAGGCCGATGGCGGAGGCGGCGATCTCGTCGTCGCGCACGGCATGGAAGCCGAGGCCGTAGGTGGAGCGCACGAGGCAGGCGACGACGTAGACGGCGAGGGCGGAGGCGGCCACGACCCAGAAGGCGGTCGTGTAAGGGGGAATGCCGTTGAGGCCGAGGGCGCCGCCGAGGGGCTCGAAGTTTTGCAGGAGCACGCGGATGATCTCGCCGAAGCCGAGCGTGACGAGGGCGAGGTAGTCGCCGCGGAGGCGGAGCGAGGGGATGCCGACGAGGAGGCCGGCGAGGGCGGCGGCGAGTCCGCCGGCGAGGAGGGCGCCGAGAAAGAGGGCGTTTTCCTGGAGGCCGCCGGGGGCGGCATCGGGGATGAGGCGCGGGCCGAGGAAGAGGGAGACGGCGGCGGAGGCGTAGGCGCCGATGGCCATGAAGCCGGCGTGGCCGAGGGAGAAGAGGCCGGTGTGGCCGGAGATGAGGTTGAGCGAGACGGCGAGGACGACGTTGATGCCGATGCCGATGAAGACGTCGACGAAGTAGGGGTCGGCTCGTCCGGCGAGGACGGAGAGGCCGGCGGCGGCGGCAAGGGCGAGGAGGAGAGCGAGGAACGGCTTGGGCACGGAGGAGAGCTAGGAGCTAGGAGCGGGGAGCGGGGAGCCGGAACGACGGAGAAAAGGTCGGGGCGGGTTCAGACTTTTTCCACGCGGGCGCGGCCGAGGAGGCCGGAGGGGCGGAAGAGGAGGAAGGCGATGAGGAGGGCGAAGGCGATGGCGTCCTTGGAGGTGGAGAGCGGGCTGCCGGCGACGAGGGTCTCGACGAGGCCGAGGAGGAGCCCGCCGAGCGCGGCGCCGGGGATGCTGCCGATGCCGCCGAGGATGGCGGCGACGAAGGCCTTGATGCCGGGGAGCACGCCCATGAAGGGATCGATCGATGGGTAGTTGGTCGCGTAGAGGACGCCGCCGGCGCCGGCGAGGGCGGAGCCGATCGCGAAGGCCCAGCGAATGACGACGTCGTTGTCGATGCCCATGAGGCGCGCGGCCTTTGGGTTTTGGGAAACGGCGCGAAGGGCGGCGCCCAGACGGGTGCGGAAGATGAAGAACTCGAGGGCGACGACGAGCGCGGCGGCGACGACGATGACGAGCAGCTGGTTGCTGGAGAGGTCGAGGCTTCCGAGCCGGAACGTGGACTCGGGGAAGAGCGCGGGGAAGGGGCGGGGGGCGGCGCCGAAGACGATCTGCCCGGCGGATTCGAGGAGGAGGGAAACGCCGATGGCGGTGATGAGGACGTTGAGCTTCGGCGCGCCGCGGAGCGGGCGATAGGCGAAGCGCTCGATGACGATGCCGAGAAGGGCGCAACCGAGCATGGCGCCGAGGAGAACGAGGACGCCTCCGAGGACCGAGGAGGCGGGGACGAAGGGCGCGAGGTGGAGGGCGATGAAGGCGCCGACCATGAAGACGTCGGCGTGGGCGAAGTTGATGAAGCGGAGCACGCCGTAGATCATCGTGTAGCCGAGCGCGATCAGGGCGTAGATCGCGCCGAGCGAGACGCCGTTGACGAGTTGTTGGAGGAATTCGGTCAAAGGGCGGAGGATGGGGCAGAGGGGCAGAGCGTCGGAGCGACAGAGCGACAGAGGACAGAACGACAGAGCTACAGAACTACAGAACGACAGAGTGACAGAGCGATAGAACTACAGAACGACGGAGTGACAGAGCGACGGAGTGACGGAGTGACAGAGCGACAGAGGAGTAGCGCGACAGAGATCGGAGCGGCAGAAGGGAAGGCGGAGGTTGGGAAGATCGGGTCGGTGGCTTGCTGTCGGTCTGTGGGTCTTTCGTTCTGATCGGCGCTTTGGAAACCGCCTCAGGGGGCGACGGTTTGGACGAATCGGAATTTGCCGTCCTTCACGGTGACGATGACGGCGGTCTTGGTGGCGTTGCGCTGGGCGTCCATGGTGGTGGAACCGGTGACGCCGGGGAAATCCTTGGTGGCGGCGAGGGCGTCGCGGAGGGCGGGGCCTTCGGTGGAGCCGGCGCGGCGGAGGGCGTCGGCGAGAACCTTGGCGGCGTCGTAGCCGAGGGCGGCCATGGCGTCGGGGGTTTCCCCGTTCCAGCGGGCGCGGAAGGCGGCGACGAAGTCTTTCACGGCGGGGGCGTCGCCCTCGGACGAATAATGGGTGGAGAAATAGATGCCCTCGACGGAGGCGCCGCCGATCTCGAGGAGCTGGGGGGCCTCCCAGCCGTCGCCGCCGAGGAGCGGGACGTTCAACCCGAGTTCGCGGGCCTGGCGGCTGATGAGGGCGGTCTCGGTGTAGTAGCCGGGGACGAAGACGCCTTCGACCTTGGCGGCGCGGATGGCGGTGAGCTGGGCCTTGAAGTCCTTGTCGCCTTCGGCGTAGCGCTGTTCGGCGACGATTTCGCCGCCGTCGGCGACGAAGCGTTCGCGGAAGTATTTGGAGAGCCCGACGGAGTAGGCGGAGGAGACGGAGGTGAGGATGGCGACGCGTTTGAGCTTCAGGTTTTCCTTGGCGAACTTGGCCATGACGGTGCCTTGGAAGGGATCGACGAAGCAGACGCGGAAAACGTAGTCGCCGGCTTCGGTGACCTTGGGGTTGGTCGAGGCGGGGGTGAGCATCGGGACCTTGGCGCGCTGGGCGATGGGCGCGATTTCGAGGGAGCGGCTGGAGACGAGTTCGCCGAGGATGGCGGCGACTTTGTCGCGCGAGATGAGTTTGCGGGCGGCGGTGGCGGATTCGCCGGCCTTGGACTGGTTGTCCGCGGAGACGAGCTCGATGGGGCGGTCGAGGACGCCGCCGGCGGCGTTTATCTGTTCGACGGCGAGGACGACCGCTTTGTGGGAGGATTGGCCGAAGACGGCTTCTTTGCCGGTGAGGGAGCCGACGAAGCCGACCTTGATGGGCTCGGCGGCGGACAGGCCGGTGGCGGCGAGGGCGGCGAGGAGCAGGGGGGCGAAGAAGGATCTCATGGGGCGGGGGATGTTAAGTGAGTGGGGGGAGCGTTGAAACGAGGGTGCGGCGGGAGCAAGGCGGGAGAGCGGCGCGGCGGGGAGCAGCCCGCATTCCAAAACGAGGAGGCGGGGCGGGAGCCGGGAAAAAGGGGGGATGGACGGACGGGCGAAAGGGGGATGGAAGCCACGGGCGGGATTGCGCGCGGGCGCGGGGGCTGTTGGCTGCGCGGCTTATGACGAAGATTGAGCCGGTGGAGTTGAACGCGCGGGAGCTGGGCGGGGCGGACAAGGCGCCGCTGGTGCTGCTGCATGGGTTGCTGGGTTCGGCGCGCAACTGGCAGACGGCGGGCGGCGGGCTCGCGGAGGCGGAGGAGTCGGCGGGCGGGCGCAACGTATGGGCGCTGGATTTGCGAAACCATGGGCGGTCTCCGTGGAGCGAGGTGATGAGCTACGAGGCGATGGTGGCCGATGTGCTGGCGTGGCTCGACGCGAAGGGGTGGGGAGCGGTCGACCTGATGGGACACAGCATGGGGGGAAAGGTGGCGATGGCGCTCGCGTGCCGGCATCCGGAGCGGGTGCGGCGGCTGGTCGTGGTGGACATCGCGCCCAGGGATTATCTGTCGCACGGGCATCGGGCGGAATTCGCGGCGATGAACGAGCTGCGGCTGGCGGGGTTGCAGTCGCGCGGGGAGGCGGAGATGAAGATGGAGGGGCGCGTGCCGGACTGGGGCATGCGGAAGTTTCTCACGACCAATCTGGAGCGCGGCGAGGACGGCGCATGGCGCTGGGCGGTCAATTTGCCGGTGCTGACGGCGGCGCTGCCGGAGGTGGAGCGGAATCCGCTGGCGGAGGGCGAGCGTTTTGGCGGGCCGGTGCTGTTTATCCGCGGCGGGAAATCACGCTACGTGAAGGACGAGGATTTGCCGAAGATCGCGGAGGTTTTCCCGGGCTCGCGGGTGGAAACGATCGCGGCGGCGGGGCACAATCCGCACATGGAGACGCGGGTGGAGTTTTGCGCGGCGGTCGGGGATTTTTTGGGCGCGGGTCTTTGATTTCTAACGCAGAGACGCAGAGACGCGGAGAGGGCGAAACAGAGTGTCGATCAACCTCGAAATCGCAGTTGTAACCACGGATTCCACAGATGGGCACGGATAACAGAGACTTAGAACCGGACAGGACCTCACCCCCCGAGTGAACATAATCCACGTCTCGTCTATCCCGCATCTGTATTGATCCTAGAAAAAGCAGTTGAACCACAGATTTCACAGATAAACACAGATTACTAAGGC
>CAMLNJ010000308.1 GCA_946481225.1 uncultured Verrucomicrobiota bacterium
TGCGCCCCGGTCCCCGCGGCAAACGTTTCTGGCTGTTCTAAGATTCGCGGCGCCGCCCCGCCCGCATCGTCCGTTTCCCCGCCTCGACCTCTTTTTGCCCATGTTCCGACGCCTCGCCGCTCCCGCTCTTCTCGCCTTCGCCATGATCGGCGCCGCGTGCTCCCACTATCGGCTCGGCACCGGCGTCACCCGCGACTTCGAGTCGATCTTCATCGCGCCCGTCGAAACCAACGCCGTCATCCCGCAATCCGCGGCCCTGTTCACCACGCAAATCCGCGAGTCCTTCATCCGCGACGGACGGCTCCGCGTGGTCAACACCCCCGACGAGGCGGACGCCATCCTCTCGATCGAATTGACCAAGTATCGCCGCGACAAACTCACCTCGCTCCCGACCGATTCCGGCCTCGCCCGCACTTTCGGGCTCGTGCTCGACGCCTCCGCCACCCTGCGCGACGTGAAGGGCGAGAAAACGTGGTTCGCCGACCGCCCCCTGCGCGTAGAACGCCAGATTTTTACCGGCGACGGCGCTTCCGTTGCATCGCCCGACGGCCCCTATCAGGTTCCGAACCAGCAAACCCAGGCCGAATACACCATCGTCCCGGTGATCGGCGAGGATCTGGCCGCCAAGGCCAAGTCCGCCGTCCTCGATACTTGGTAAGGCGCTATCTCCCGGGAGCGCGCTCCCGTTGTAGCTCCAATTGTCTTCGTGTAGGCCAGGCCGACGCCTTGGTATAGCGCCAACCGCTTGGCAGCTCGACCAGCGGTCCGCGATCACCCGCTGGGCGAGCCGATCCCACGCCGCGTCTACTTCGCCTCTGTCTTGATCCGTGGCAATCTGAGGAATCCGTGGTCGGTTTGAACCGCGGTTTTCCGGGTAAGCCGCCCGCGCCCTATCCGCCGTCGGCCTTGTCGAGCAAGGCCCGGCTCGCGTCCTCCAAGATGCGGCCATCGGCGAAATCGCGCGACCATTCCACGCTCGCCTCCCGCCACGCCGCCTCCTGCCCCGCGGCCAAGGCCGTCCACGCCCGCCCCAAAGAGCCCGCCGCGTTGCGATAAAACGGGTGCATGTGGTCAAAGTCCGCCACGAGCACGCGCGCGCGCTCCTCGCGAACCGCCGCCGGCCAGGCTTCCTGGCGCGAGGACCATTCGCCCCAGCTCGGGGCAACTCGCTCTTCGCCGGTCTTCGCGTCCATCACCACCACGCGCGCCAGCCGTTCCAGGCGGCGACGCGATTCCTCCGCCGTCATCATCGGCGTGCTCCGCGCCGCCGCCAGGCGCGCCGCCGCCACCTGCCAGGCGAGCTCCCATTCGCGGGCCTCTCTCGGACGCGGGGTCACGCGCGCATATTCCCGCGCCAAAGCCGCCCCGGGGGACTCGCCCCCGAGCAGGGCGGAAAGAAACCGATCCCACGCCCCGCTGCTCCCGCTTTCCTCCCGAAGCCAAAGCCAGATGCCAAAGGCGGCCCGCGCGCGCTCCCCTGTTCCCGTCGACCCGCCGACGGCATCCCACAACAACACGTCGCGCAGAGCCGCCGGCCGCGCGTCGCCCCCGAGCGCCGCCTGCCACGCGTCCAGCATTGCAGGTGTGTTCTCCACCAGCGCGGCCTCCGCCGCGGCCGCCGCCAACCACCGGGGCGCGTTCGCCTTGACCGGATCGTGGCCCAACAGGAACGCCTTCCGGCGCAAAGCTCCCTCCGCCAGGGCCGTCAGCCAGGCGCGATCCCGCGCCGCGCCCGTCTCGGCGCCGGCGCGTATCCAAACGCTCACGACGCCGCCCAGATCGGCCGCGGTCCGGGCCGCCGCCGCACCAAAACCCCACTCGGACTCGGGGACGAGACGGACCATGATCGCCGTCTGCAGGCGCGAAGGGAGACCGAGGGGAACGACCCACTCTTTCCACGCCCGGTCCGCCAGTTCGGCCAGACGCACCCCGTCGGGACCCGGCCTGGCCACCACCTCGAAGCGCCCGCTTCCGCCGCCAAGCAGGCGCACCGCCGGATTTTCCGGCGCGGTCGCATCCGGCGGAGCCACCGGCTCTCCGCTCGCCGACACGCACGCCAACACGCCGGCGAGCGCCACCAACCGGCGGACGATCCGCCGCCGCCGCGGCCCGGCGTCTGGATCCGGCCGGCGCATCGTTTATGGCAAGGCGATCACCAGCGATCCGTCGCGCACGGCGATGTCGCGGGCGCTGCTCAGGACCGTATCGACCACGGGAGGAAGCTCGCTCGCCCCGAAACGATCGGCGAGCGTCGAGAGGAGGGCGGGAACCCGATGGAGCGGAAACGCGCCAAGCTTCGCCTCGCTCGCGACGAAGCGCCAGCCGGAGCCCGACCTTTCAAAGCCCCCCTTCGCCTGAAGCACCAGCGGCGCCTCGGAGCCGAAAAAATTGACCGTGTTCACGAGCCCGATGTGCAGCGTGGTTCCCTCGATCCGGAAATTCGGCACGCCCCCGAGGATCATCGCCGTCTGCCCTTTTTGGTCGTCGGCGATCTTCGCCGGCTCGCGGGTGGATTCGGACCAGGCGTTCAACTCCGCCTCGGTGAGAGCCACGCTGCCGGAACCGCCCGCCAGCATGTCGCGCTTGGTTTGCCACGTCTTGGCCGCGGTGGACCCGGCGGCGCCCATCACGTAGTAAAGTTTGTCCGCCGGAGGAGCCTCCTTCGGCGCGGTCTTCATCACCTCGACAGGCTGGGAGGCGAGATGCAGCCCCCCCAGCAGGGCGCCGAGGACGATGCTAAGCACCGCGCCGATGAAAACGCTGATGACTCCGGGATCTTTGCGGTCGGCGGAAGAGGCCATGGGGAAAACGGGTTGAAAATCGGATGAGAAACCGTGCTCAGGAGCGATTGGCCGAGCGCAGCGTCGTCTCCACATGATGGAAAACAGCCGCGTAGGTCGCGCCAAAAAGAGCGAATCCCGCGAAGACCGTGAAGGTCATGAAGGGCAACCCGATCACCAAGAAGCCGACCAAAGCCAGCGTCGGCACCAGCAACGGCAACCCCGTCGACCGAAGCATGCGTAGCAACACCCAGATCCGGAAGGCGTCCTGATAGTCCTCCCGCTTCTGGTAGAGGTAGATGCTCGCGGCCGTCAGCGGGAAGCAGAACAAGAGCACCGGCATCATCGGGGTGAAGCTAAACCAACCCGCTCCCAACTGGTGCAGAGGCCGGGTCAGGAGCCAGGCGATCGCAAGCGGCGCCGCCGTGAAAACCAGGAAAATCACAAACACCGGAACGCCACGGCTAAACAGCCTTCCCCAGTCGTCCCAATCGGGGAATTCAACCGGCTCGCCGCGTCGGGCGCGGTTCAAAAGCTCGTATAGATAGCCGCACGCGAAGAAGTGCGCCACCGGCACCGCCAGCAGCACGGCGCCCAGCAAACACTTCAAAATCCACGCGGGGTCCGAGAAGAGACGTTTGCAAATATGTTCGAGCGTGGGCATTGCAGCGCGGAATTTTTCGCCTCGAATCCTCCGTGCGCCGATGGACTTCTCAACCAAATTAAACGCCTCCGTCAGCCGTATCGAGGCCGCCCTCGACGCTCTTGTCCCCGCGCTTTCCACCGGGTCCCCGTCGGGCCCCGCCCGGATCCACGAGGCCATGCGCTACAGCCTTCGGGCCGGAGGCAAGCGCCTTCGCCCCGTCCTGGCGCTCGCCGCCGCCGAGCTCGCCGGCGGCGAGACCGGCGTCGCGGAGGCCCTGCCCGCCGCCGCCGCCCTCGAATGCGTCCACACGTATTCACTTATTCATGACGACCTGCCCTGCATGGACGACGACGACCTGCGTCGCGGCCGCCCTACCTGCCATCGCGCCTTCGACGAGGCGACGGCCCTGCTCGCCGGCGACGCCCTCCTCACCCAGGCCTTCCTGATTCTCGCCGACCGCTACTCCGGGCGTCCGGCCCTCGCCGCCCGCCTGGTGCGCGAGCTGGCGGACGCCGCCTCCGGCCGGCGCCTGGTCGGCGGGCAGATGCAGGATCTTCTCGCCGAAGGCGCCGCGGGCGAAGGCCGTGCGGCGGCCACCCCGGCCGACCTGGAATTTATCCATTTGAGCAAAACCGCGGCCATGCTCGAAGCCGCGCTCGTATGCGGCGGACTCGCCGGCGGCCTCGTCGGCGAACCGGTCGAGACGCTGCGCCGCGCCGGACGCCACCTCGGACTGGCCTTCCAAATCGTGGACGACGTCCTCGACGCCACCGCCGACACCGCCGTCCTGGGCAAGACCGCGGGGAAGGACGCGCGCGCCGGCAAGGCGACCTACGTGAGCATTCACGGGCTCGACACCGCGCGCCGGCTGGCGGCCGAGGAGACGGGCCGCGCCAACGAGGCGCTCCGCGCCCTCCCCGGCGACACCGCCTACCTGCTTTTCCTCGCCGACCTCATGCTCGCCCGCAAAAACTGATTTTGCGCGTCGACCGCTTCATCGCGGAAAATCTACCTTGCGCTTTGCGGGCCGGGCACCCTTTTTTCGCCATCTGTCCCGGAGAGGTGGCTGAGTGGCCGAAAGCAGTGCTTTGCTAAAGCACCGTAGGTGTAAAAGCCTACCGGGGGTTCGAATCCCCCCCTCTCCGCCAGTTTTCCCTTAGAAATCAGGAACTTAGTTAAACGGTGAGGTTCGGTTTTTTAAGTTTACGCACGCCCTTAGTTCTACTTTGGTAAAATTATTTCCATCCTGAGGCGGGTGTCTTGCGATGGC
>CAMLNJ010000309.1 GCA_946481225.1 uncultured Verrucomicrobiota bacterium
TCGCCTGCGCCGTCGCGTTGGCGAGCTTGCGCAAGCTCCGGCCGCTGATCGCCGACGGATCGCTGGCCCGGCGCGCCGCCTGCTTCGGACGCGAGGTCGCCGCCCTTGATGGCCACCCGCACGTCTCCGAGGTGCGGCAGCGCGGCTTCGTGGCGGCGATCGACCGCCGCCGCGCCGACGGCGGGGCCTTCGACCCCGAACGGCGCGCGGGGCTCCAGGTTTGTCTCCGCGCGCGGGATCACGGGCTGATTCTGCGTCCTCTCGGCGATTCGCTGCTCCTGGTGCCGCCGCTTTGCCTCGAGGAGGCGGAGCTCGCCGAACTGGTCGCGCGCACGCGTCGCGCGATCGACGACACCCTGCCGGATTTTTCCTGAACCCTTCCCCTCCATGACGAAACTTTCCCCGCCTCCCGCGCATCCCGTCCTTGATCTGGCCGCGTTGCGCGCGCTCTACGACCTGCCTTTTCCCGAGCTGATGTTCCGGGCGCAGGAGACGCACCGCCGCCACCACGATTCCGCGGGCGTGCAGCTCTGCACCCTCGAGTCGATCAAGACGGGCAAGTGCCCGGAGAACTGCGGCTACTGTCCTCAGTCGGCCCATCACGACACGGGCCTCGAGGCGGTGCCGCTGATGGAGACGGTCGCCATCCTGAAATCCGCCCGCGAGGCGAAGGCCGGCGGCGCCTCGCGCTTCTGCATGGGCGCGGCCTGGCGCGAGGTGCGCGACGGCGCCCAGTTCGACTCCGTGCTCGAGACCGTGCGCGGCGTTTCCAGCCTCGGGCTCGAGGTGTGCTGCACGCTCGGCATGCTGCGCGAGGACCAGGCGGCGCGCCTCAAGGAGGCCGGCTGCAAGGTGTATAACCACAATCTGGATACGTCGCGCGAATACTACCCCGCGATCATCGGCACCCGCACCTACGACGACCGCCTCGACACGCTCGCGGCGGTGCGCCGGGCCGGCCTGCAGGTGTGCAGCGGCGGCATCCTCGGCATGGGCGAGACGGTGGACGACCGCCTGAAGCTGCTGCTCGAGCTCGCCTCGCTTTCGCCGCAGCCCGATTCCGTGCCGATCAACTCCCTCGTGCCCGTGCCCGGCACGCCGCTGGAAAACCAGGCGCCGGTCGATCCGTTCGAGTTTGTCCGGATCATCGCCGTCGCGCGCATCGCCATGCCGCGTGCGATGGTGCGCCTCTCCGCGGGCCGCCTGAAGATGAGCGCCGAGTTGCAGGCGCTCTGTTTCATGGCGGGCGCGAACAGTATTTTCCTCGGCGACAAATTGCTCACCACGGCCAATCCCGAGCGCTCCGACGATCTGCGCCTCCTGGACCGCCTCGGCATGCGCCCGCTGCCGGCGGGCCCGTCCACGCCGACCGCCGAGACCCACGCCTGCGACGAAGGCCACGACCACGGGCACGATCACGAGCACGCCTATTCGGAGAACGGCACCTACGCCCACGCCTGCACGGGCGGCGGCCATTGCGAGAAGCACTAGGAATGACGCGGGCGATGAAGACCCTCTTCGTCAGCGGCAGCGACACCGGGATCGGCAAGACCCGGGTGGTGGGGCTGATCGCGCGTCTGTTGCGTGAACGAGGGGAGCTGGTGCGCATCGTCAAGCCCGTCGAGACCGGTCGCGCCGCCGACGGGGATGATGGCGGGGACGCCTTGCTCGCCGCCGCGGCGGCGGCGCTCGCGCGCGAGGCGGCGCGCACGCCGCTGCGCTTCGCGGCGCCGCTCGCCCCGCTCGCCGCCGCTCGCGCGGAGGGGCGCGTGTTGGATTGGGCGGAGCTGGTCGACGGAGTGGCGGCGACCCCGCCCTGCGACTGGCGGATTATCGAGGGCGCGGGCGGGTTGGCGGTGCCGCTCGCGGAGGACGGACGCGACTGGGCGGATTTCGCCGTCTCCGCGAACGTCGACGCGGTGTTGCTGGTGGTGCCCGACCGTCTCGGCGCCATCAATCAGGCCCGGCTCACGCTCGCCTACGCCGCCGCGCGCGGCCTCCGGGCGGGTGTCTGGCTCAACGCCTGCGTCCCGGTCGATCCCGCGGTGGCGGCGAGCAACCGCGAAGGTCTTCGCGAGGCGAACGCGCCGCTCTGGGGGGAGACGGGGTTCGGGGAGCGCGAGGCGCGGCCGAGCTCCGAAGGCCTGCTGGCTCTCGGCCGCGTCCAAAGGCTCCCGGAATGTCGTCCGCCCACCAACGGCGCGGCGCGTTGGACCGAGGAACTCGCCGCGCGCGAGGCGGCGGGACTGCGGCGCCGGGTGCGCGAGTGGACCCCGCGTCCGGGCGACCTCAATCTCGCGGGCAACGACTACCTCGAACTGGCGCGCGATCCGACGGTGGTCGAGGCGATGGCCGCGGCCGCGCGCGAGCATGGCGCGTCGGCGTCCGGCTCGCCCCTGATCACCGGCTGGCGACATGCGCATTCGGAGTTGGTGGAAACGCTCTGCGACTGGCACGGATTCAAGGAGGGGCTCGTGTGGACCAGCGGTTTCGCCGCGAACGCGGGCGTGCTCGGCACTTTGCCTCGCGCGGGGGATCTCGTGCTCGCGGACCGGCTGATCCACCACAGCATGCTCGCCGGCATCTTGAAGAGCGGCGCCCGCCTTCAGCGCTACCCGCACCTCGATCTCGTCGCCCTGGAGCGGATGCTGGTCCGCGAGGCCGATTCGGGAGCGGGGCGGACGGTGTTCGTGGCGACGGAGAGCGTGTTCAGCATGGACGGCGATTACCCCGACCTGCGCCGCATCGCCGCCCTGAGAAGACGCTTCGGGTTTTGCTGGATATTGGACGAGGCGCACGCGCTCGGTTGGTTCGGTCGCAACGGCGCGGGTCTCGCCGAGGAGCAGGGCGTGGCGGCGGAGGTGGACGTGCTGGTCGGCACCTGCGGGAAGGCGCTGGGAGCGGGCGGCGCCTACACGCTCTTCCACGGCGGACCTTGGCGCGACGCGCTGCTCAACCACGCGGGCGAATTCGTCTACTCGACCGGCCTGCCGCCGCCGGTGGCGGCGGCGGCGCGGGCGGCGGCGAGCCGGGCGTGCGAGCTCGCGGCCGGCCAGGCGGCGTGGCGCGACGCCTCGCGGGCTTTCCGCGCCTGCCTGCGCGCGGCGGGCTGGGATGCGGCGGAGGGCGATTCGCCGATCGTGCCGGTCGCGCTGGGCGCGCCAGGGCGCGCCGTTGTATTGGCCGATAAACTACGCGCGGAGGGGATCGTCGCGGCGGCGGTGCGTCCGCCGACCGTGCCCGCCGGCACCAGTCGCCTGCGCTTCTCGCTGACGCGAAGCTTTGGCGTCGCGGACGCGTGGCGGGTCGTCCTGGTCTTGGGGCCCGGAGGGGCGCGGGCATGAAAATCGCCTGGGTGCTGGGCTGGGCGGTGCCGGCGGAGTGGTTCGCGGCCGAGGCGTCGCGCGTCTGGCCGCGGGCGGAGCATCTCTGCGTGCCCGCCGCGCCGGACTGGCGCGCGCGCCTGGACGCCTTGCCGACGTGCGACGCGGTGGGGGGGTATTCGCTCGGCACGCTTCTCCTGCTCGGTTCCAGGACTTGGGTCGCGGAACGCTGGTCGCGGGTCGGGCTGCTCGCCCCGATCTGGGCGTTTCCCGAGGAGGCCGGCCGCGGCGGACGCGTTCCGTTGGTCCGGCTGCGCGCGCTGGCCCGCCGCGTGCGCGTCGATCCCGGGAAGGCCTGCGCGGAGTTTCGCGCCTGGACCGGATTTGGAGAGGCGCGCGGCGCGACGGAGCCGACGGATTCGCTCTGCTGGGGACTCGGGCAACTCGAGGCCTGCGCGGCCGAGCCGGGACTGCCCGAAGGCTGGAGCGCCTTCGTCGGCGAGCGCGATGTCTTGCTCGACCCGAAGGGCCTGGCGCGGGAAAGCGGCCGCGTGCGAACCGTGGCGCGGGAAGGGCACGCGCCGACGCCGCTCGTGGCCGCGTGGGCGCGGGAGATCGGCGCGACATGAACGCCGTTTGCGCGAGTTTCGGGCGGGCGGCCGCCACCTACGAGCGCTCCGCGCCGGTGCAGACCGCGATGGCCGACTGGCTCGCGGATTGGTTGCCTCCGGAGCGGTGCGGCGACGCGCTCGAAGTGGGCGCGGGCACGGGGCTGTTCACCACGCGGGCGCTGCCTTGGGCGGGCGCCTACGTGGCCAGCGATGCCAGCGCGGGCATGGTGGCGCGAGGGCGGGCGAGCGTGGCCGGGATCGAGTGGCGCGAACTGTCGGCGGACAGGCTGGGGCAGGGCGCCTGGGCGTGGATACTTTCAAGCAGCATGCTGCAATGGGCGGACGATCCGACGGCGCTTTTGCGAGGCTGGCGGGAGGCCCTCGCGCCCGGCGGCCGGGTCTTGGCGGGGTTTTACGTGGCGGAGACGCTGCCCGAGCTGGGCGCTCTGTTCGTGGACGGGCGTCGGCCGGTCACGTGGCGGACTCCATGGGCCTGGCGGGAGGCGTTTCGCGAGGCCGGCCTTCGCATCCTGCGCGACGACGTGGCGGAGCGGCCCTTCGTTTACCCGTCGCCGCGGGCCTTGTTGCGGACCTTGCACGAGACCGGCGCGGCGCCGCACCGGATCGAAGTGCCGCACCTGCGCGTGCAGCGGTAGCGGACCGTGCGTCGATCCGCCCGGATCGTTGGCGCCCATCGTCAGGTTGACGAGCGCCTGGACGAGGCATTGCACCGAGCGCAGCAGGCATTTCCCTACCG
>CAMLNJ010000310.1 GCA_946481225.1 uncultured Verrucomicrobiota bacterium
CTCAACGTGTATCCGGTCCGTGACGACGGCTACATCAAGGTGAAGGGCGTGGACTTCGGCGCCCAGGGCCCGGGCGGTTTCCACGCGTCCGTCGCCGGTCAGCCCGACGCCGGATCCAAGGGCGGCGCCATCGAGCTGCGGCTCGACCGTATCGACGGCCCGCTCATCGGCACCCTCCAGGTCGGCGACACCGGCGGGCAGTGGAAGACCGTGGCCGCCTCCGTCTCCGGCGCCTCCAGCACGCGCGATCTGTTCTTCGTTTTCAAGAACACGTCACAAGCCTCGGCCCTCAAGTTCGGCCACTGGATCTTCGATAAAAAAGGCGCGCCGCCGCGCGTGATCGAGTCCGCGCCGGTCCCCGTGATTCCGCCGGGGACCAACCCCCTTTTCCGGGAACAATTCACCGCCGACCCCGCCGCGCTCGTCCTCGGCGACACCGTCTATGTTTACGTCGGCCACGATGGCTCCAAGCCCGGTCAGGGCTTCGTCATGCCCGAGTGGTTCTGCTATTCGAGCAAGGACATGAAGACTTGGACCGCGCATGGCCCGATCATGCGTCCTGAGCAGTTTTCCTTTGCCCGCGCCGGCACCGCCTGGGCCGCGCACATGATCGAGAAAGACGGGAAGTTCTACTTCTACACCACGCTCCGCCGCCGGGAGAACAACCAGCACTGCATCGGCGTGGCCGTCGGCGACAGCCCCACCGGCCCCTTCACCGACGCCCGCGGCACCCCGCTCATCACCGACAACATGACCACCGGTTCACGGCGCCCGAACGCCGACATCGATCCCGCGGTCTTCATCGATGACGACGGCACGCCCTGGCTCATCTGGGGCAACGGCGACTTCTACCTGGCGAAATTGAACCGCAACATGTTCGAACTCGACGGTCCCATCCAAAAAGTGCCGCACGAGAACGTCGCCGAGGGCCCCTGGCTCTTCAAACGCAACGGCACCTACTACAACGTCTATGCCGCCGACGTTCCCGGCACCAAGCCCGAGCAGATCGCCTACGCCACGGCGGACAAAGTCACCGGCCCCTGGACCTACCGCGGCCTCGTCACCGGTCCGGCCAAGGCCGGCTTCACGATCCACCCGGCGGTGATCGAGTTCAAAGGTCAGTGGTATTTCTTTTATCACGACGGCTCGACCAGCCTCAACGGAATGCCGGGCGGCGACTTCCGGCGCTCCGTATGCCTTGAATACCTCTATTTCAACCCCGACGGCAGCATCCGCCGCATCACCCAAACCCCCGAAGGCGTCAGCTTCCCGCCCCGGCGCTAGACGCCGCCTCGAACATCCCCGCATTTTCCCAATGAGAAACCACGCCCTCCTCCTCTCCCTAGTCGTCGGCCTCTGTTCGGTCGGCCCGGTCCTCGCGGAGTCCATCCCGAGCACCGCGAAACCCTCCGTGATCGTCGGCACCGGCGCCGAACCTGTCGCCTCGGGCAAGTTCCAGCCCACTTGGGAATCGCTCTCCCACTACCAATGCCCGGAGTGGTTCCGCGACGCCAAGTTCGGCATCTGGGCCCACTGGGGTCCGCAATGTCAGCCGGAGGCCGGCGACTGGTATGCCCGCAAGATGTATGTGGAGGGCGGCGGCTACTACAAATCGCACGTGGCCCGCTACGGACATCCTTCCGAGTTCGGCTTCAAGGATGTGATCAACGAATGGAAGGCCGAGAAGTGGGAGCCCGAGAAACTCGTGGCCCTCTACAAGCGGGTCGGCGCGAAATACTTTTTCGCGATGGCCAACCACCACGACAACCTGGACATGTGGGACTCCAAGTATCAGCCGTGGAACTCCGTCGCCGTCGGCCCGAAGAAAAATATCATCGGCGAATGGGCCAAGGCCGCCAAGGCCCAGGGCCTGCCCTTCGGCGTCAGCGTCCACGCCGCCCACGCCTGGTCCTGGTATGAGACTGCGCAGGGCGCGGACAAAAACGGCCCCAAGGCGGGCGTGCCCTACGACGGCAAGCTCACCAAGGCCGACGGCAAGGGCAAGTGGTGGGAAGGTCTCGACCCGCAGGATCTCTATGAGCAACGCCACCAGCCCAGCCCCGGCTTCGAGCGCGAGGGCTCGATTCACGCCCGCTGGAATTGGGGCAAAGGCGTGAGCCAGCCCGACCAGGCCTACTGCGAGAAGTTCTACAACCGCACCGTCGATCTGATTAACAAGTATCAGCCCGACCTCCTCTATTTCGACGACACCGCGCTGCCGCTCTGGCCGGTGAGCGACGCCGGCCTGAAGATCGCCGCCCACTACTACAACTCCACCCTCGCGCGCACCAAAGGCAAAAGCGACGGCGTGCTCTTCGGCAAGGTCCTCACCGAGGACCAGCTCAAGACCATGCTCTGGGACATCGAGCGTGGCGTCCCCAACCGCGTGCTCCCGTATCCGTGGCAGACCGACACCTGCATCGGCGGCTGGCACTACAACACCCACGAATACAACCGGAACCTCTACAAGAGCGCCAAGACCGTCATTCACATGCTCGCCGACATCGTGAGCAAAAACGGCAATCTCCTGCTCAACATTCCCGTGCGCGGCGACGGCTCCATCGACGACAAGGAGGTCGCCATCCTCGAGGGCATCGCCGCCTGGATGAACGTGAACGGCGAGTCGATCTACGGCACTCGCCCCTGGAAAACCTTCGGCGAAGGCCCCGCCAGCGCCGGCACGGCGCTCTCCGCCCAGGGCTTCAACGAGGGCAAGGGCAAGGCCTTCACCGCCGAGGATGTCCGCTACACCGTCTCCAAGGACGGCAAGACCCTCTATGCCATCGTCTGCGGCCTGCCCACCGGTCCCGTCTCCCTCAAGTCCCTCGGCAAAACCGCCGCCCTGCTTGATCGTCCCGTCGCCAAGATCGAGCAACTCGGCTCGACCGAGACCATCGCCTGGTCCCTCGGCGCGGACGCGCTCACCGTCACCCCGGCCTCCGCCAAGCCCGCCTCCGACGCCGCCCTCGTCTTCAAGATCACGCTCAAATAATTCCTCATGCGCCTTCAATTCGTCCTTCTGGCCGCCACCGCCCTGCTCGCCGCCTCGGCGTCCGCGGCGGAACAGCGCGTGAGCTCGCCCGACGGGAAGCTCACGCTCGTCGTCTCCGACACCGCCGGCCTCCGTTATCGGGTCGAGCTCGACGGCAAGCCTCTCCTGGCCGACTCGGTCCTCGGCCTCGCCTTCGCCGACGGCACCACTCTCGGCCCCGCCGCCAAGATCGCCGCCACCAAGAAAGCGTCTCGCAAGGCCGCGTGGGAGGACCCGCTCGGGCAACGCCGCACCGTGCCCGACCGTTTCCGCGAGATCCGCCTTGAATTGCGCGAGGCCGCCACGCCCGCGCGCGCGTTCGCCCTCGTCGCGCGCGCCTACGACGAAGGCGTCGCCTTCCGCTACGATCTGCCCGAAGCCTCCGGCCTCGGCGAATTCACCCTTCAACGCGAACTCACCGAGTTCCGTTTCCCCGCCGACCACCGCGCCTGGGCGGGCGACGAATCGGAGTGCGCCGAAAACACCTACCGCGAACGCAAGCTCTCCGCCATCCCCCGACTAGGCCGCGGCAACCAACCTTTCCGTTCCGTTCTTCCGCTCCTCGTCGAGACGCCCGCCGCCTACGTCGCCGTGGCCGAGTCCGACCTCCTCGACTGGGCCGGCCTCTTCCTCGCCGGCACCGGCGAGAGCGCCGTGCGCGCCGAACTCGCCCCGCGTCAGGACAAACGCGGCGCCGTCGTCGGCCGCGTCCCCATGGTCAGCCCCTGGCGCGTCCTCATGGTCGGCCGCGGCGCCGGCGATCTCGTCACCAACGACCTTGTCGCCACCCTCGCCACGCCCTCCCGCATCGCCGACACCTCATGGATCAAACCCGGCGTCAGCGCGTGGGACGCGTGGTGGACCGGCCTCAACCCCTCCCAGCCCAAATACACCGGCCTCCAGGCTCGCGGCGACACCCGCTCCCACCGCGAATACATCGATTTCGCCTCCGAGATGGGTTGGCCCTACCAACTCGTCGACTGGTATTGGTATCAACACATGACCGATCACCGGAAGAACCTCTTCTCCCGGCCCAATAATCCTTCCGGCGACTTCACCCGGAGCACCGCCGACATCGACCTGCCCGGCCTCGTCGATCACGCCCGCTCGAAAAACGTCCGCCTTTTCGTCTGGGGTCACTCGCTCGATCTCCAGACCGCCGGTGTCGACAAGGCATTGGCCCATTTCGCCGCCCTCGGCGCGGCCGGCGTGAAGATCGACTTCATCAACAGCGACTCCCAGGAAGCCGTCCAGTGGTGCGTCCGCATGCTCGAAACCGCCGCCCGCCACCGCCTCATGGTGAATTTCCACGGCGCCTACAAACCGACCGGCCTCGCCCGCACCTATCCGAATTTCATCACCCAGGAAGGTGTATTGGGGAACGAATACAATAAACTCGGCGGCAACAGAAACGACGTCCGCCACTCCCTCATCCTCCCCTTCACCCGCGGTCTGCTGGGCCCGATGGACTACACCCCCGGTGCCTTCATCAACCGCACGCCGTCCACCTTCAAGGTCACCCATCCCGCCCAGGGCATCGGCACGCGCGCCCGCCAGCTCGCGATGACGGTCGTTTATCGCAGTCCGTTGCTCGTCCTCTGCGACAGCCCCGCCAACTACCGCGGCCAGCCCGGCGTCGAGTT
>CAMLNJ010000311.1 GCA_946481225.1 uncultured Verrucomicrobiota bacterium
CCCCGCATCTCAACTCTCCTCCGTCGCCTGACTCCACCTACCACCTTTCCTCCTCCCGCCATGTCTCTCCGCACCGCCTACCCCACGCTCTTCCGTGTCGCCGCCCCCCTCGCGCCCTCCCGCTGGTGGACTTGGCGCACCGCCCGCCGCCTCCTCCTCGCCTGCGCCGTTTTCGCGACCCTCATCGTCCTCGCCTACACGGTCGAGAACTGGCGCGCCCGCCGGGCCTTCGCCTCCGTCGCCCGCGAAGCCGCCGCCGCCGGCGTCTCCTTCGACCTGCGCGATCTCGCGCCACCGCCGGTTCCCGATGCGCAAAACCTCGCCAGGATCCCGCTCCTCGACGCCCCCCGCGCCAAAGACGCCTACGACCGTTTTTGGGATAATCTGCAGGATCGCCTCCAGCCGCGATTCCCCGAAGGCGCCAAAATCATCCGGGCCCTCGACTTCTCCCGGCCGAACGCTCACCGGAACATCCCCGTCGACCTCGCCGCCATTCACTCCGAATTCCACGCGGCCTCCGGCGACGAAGGGAGTGTCGCCCTCGCCGGTTATCTGGAAGGCGTCGCGCCCCTTCTCGCCGAACTTGGCGAGGCCGCCGCGAAGCGCCCGCATCTCCGCTACGACTGCGAATGGGAAAACTTCTACGCCATTCCTCTGCGCCACCTCATGGCCCTCCGGGTAGCCGCAAGAGCCGCATCGCTCCAAGCCCTCGTCGATCTTGAAAACCGCCGCCCCGCCGCGGCCGCCCAAACCCTGCTCCTGCCCCTCCGTCTGAGTTCCGCGCTCCATGCCGAACCCGTTCTGATTTCCCAGCTCACCGCCTCCGACCTCGGCTCCATCCCCTTAAACGGCCTCTGGCAGGGGCAAATCCGCCACCAATGGACCACGGCCGAACTCGAGCTCTTCGCCCGACACCTCGCCGACGACAATATCCTCGCCGGCTTCCGGAAGACCTACGCCATGGAAACCGCCGCCGTCGTTTCCATCTGTCTCCAACTGGCCGGCCCCGGTCTCGATTCCCTGCCGGAGAACGACTTACTGGACAACGACATCAGGCGCATCCTCAACCGCATCTCCTTCTGGGCGCCCTCCGGCTGGGCCGTCCAAAACGCCGCCAACACCGCGAAAACCTACCTCCACGATGTCCTCCCCTCCGTCGATGTGGCCGCCGCGCGAGTCGATCCGCTCCGGTCCCGGACCCGATACGGCGAAAACACCCTCCTCGAGCCCTACCATGTGATCATGCGGATCCTGCTCCCCTCCTTCGACGGCCTCACGCTCAACGCCGGCCAAGCCAAGACCACCCGCGACCTCGCCCGCATCGCCATCGCCCTCGAGCAACACCTCCTCTCCCGCGGTGCCTATCCCGACTCGCTCCCCCCCGTGCTCGCCGCCGATCCCGCGCTCGCCGCCCTGCACGATCCCTTCACGGGCGAAGCCTACCGCTATCGCCGCGACGCCGACGGCGGGTTCACCCTCTGGGGGGTCGGCCCGAACGCCCGCGACGACGGCGCCGCCTTCCTTCCGGAAAAACGGGCCCGCAATCCCTACGAAAGCCCCGCCGACCTCGTCTGGCGCGTGCCAGGCCGACGCTGAGGTCTCGGCCCGGAGGGACCCCGCCCCCGGCGTGCGCGCCCGCCTTCAGCGCGACCGATACCGCAACACCGCCGCGCCCCGCCCCTCGCTCGTCACGTAGATCTCCCGCCCCGCCGCGTCCCCGAAGCACACCGCCTCCGCCTGCGCCAGCCCGTGCGGCGCCAATCGCCGCGGCTCCCGCGCCAGCGCCGCCACCCACGACTTGTCACCAGTTCTCGGATACACCAGCACGTCGCCGTAGGTGACGATCACCGCCGCCGATCCGTCCGCCGCAAAATCCATCCCCGTCGGCTGCGCGCGATAGGCGCCGCGCGGCGTCGGCAACAAGGCCTCCGCCCCCTCCGCCGCCGGAAACGAGGCGATCTCCCCCGCCCGCTCCATCGGGGCCATCGGCCGCCCCGGCGGCGTCGCCCGCAGCGGCAACACATACAACCCGTGCGGCTTCGTTCGTTTCGCCAGCAGATACACCCGCTCGGCCTTCGCATCCACCGCCACCGCCTCCACGTCCCGCGGCCCGTCGGAATAGATCACCGGGATCCGCCACGCCACGTTCGCGACGCGTTCCACGCCCGGCCGGAGCGTAGCCGGGTCCGGCTCCGCCACGACCAGCAGCGAGCATTCGCCGCGCCCCGCCTTGTTGTCGCCTGTGTCGGCGATCAACAACCACGCCTTCCCGTCGAGCTCGAACGAGTCCAAATCCTCCCAATCGACGTTCTTCACGCCCGGCACCCGCACTCGCCCCCGCGCCGTCCCATCCGTCGCCATCGCCTCCAGCACCGGCTCCCCGCCGCTGTCCCCGTGCGTCCAAAGCATCCCCGGATCACGCCGCGACACCGCCAGCCCGCTCGCCTCGCGCAGCCCTGAAGGCAGGAAACCAGCCGGCTCCGGCTCGGAGCAGGAATCGCCCGTAAGAGCTTGCGAGGTCCCGGCCCCGAAAAACACCACCCCCGCGACCATCCAAGCCGCCGCTCGCGCCGTCCGCCGCGTATCGTGCAATCGTTTCTCCATCGACCGACCATTCATCGCTCCCCCCGGCCTCGGCAAGTCCCCGTCCCGTCACGAACCGCCAAGGCCGAAACCGCCCCCCTTTCCCGCAAACGACGCGAAGCACCTTTCCGCTCGCGCTCGTAAGTCCCGCGCTCGACGCGCCCCTCCTCCTCTGATTGATCCGAGCCTTCTACCCTGCATGGACTTCGACCTCGGCTGGCTCGCCCTCCCCCTCGGCATCGCTCTCGGGCTCATCCCCCCCCGTTGGCTCTACAACGAAGGCTCCCGCCACCTGACCCTGATCGAAGCCCGGTCTTCCGCGCTTCGGCGCAGCGGCTCCTCCGGTCGTCGTCGTCGCACCTGGTGGAAACATCCCCTGGTCTGGCTCGACCCCTTCCGCGGCTACGCCTGCGGTCATCTCTGCGCGCTCGGCCTAAGCGCCATCCCAAGGACTTCACCCTCCACAGCCCTTCTTATCCTAGTCGCCCAGTGCGCCATCGTGGCGAGCACCCTCATCGTTCAGATGGAGGCCGGCCGGCAGGAAAGCGGCAAGCTCCTCGCTCCCGTGTTCTTCCTCCTCGGCCTCACCACCGGCCTGTTTCTCAACTTCGGAATCATCGGCGGCTCCATCGGCCTGCTCGCCGTCGCCACGATGCTTGGCACCCACAGCTTTCTCTGGGGATATCTCGTCGCCGGAGCCGCGGCCGCCGTCACCGGAGCCGTTTTCTTCGGTCCGTCGCCTCTCGTCGTCGTCTTTGCCTCGACCGCCTGCGCGCCCGCGCCCTACGCGTTCCTTCGCCGCGCCATCCTCGTCCTGCCCTTCCGCGGCTGATCCGGCGATATTTGCGTCCGGCCGGCCGGCCACCCGTCCCCGCCTGTTTTCCCCCCTCCGCCGCCACAGCACCCGCCGGCACACCGGCCTTACCCTTCCCATTCCGGCCTAGCACCATCGGAGATTCCACCTTCCCATTCCCCGGCTCCTTTCCCGTTGTCCCGCCCCGGTCGCGGGCACATTGTCCGGCTTTCGCTGTCCTTTCCAGCTCCCCCCTCCTCCATGAAGCTCACGCGCCTCCTCGCCGTCGCCTCGATCATCCCCGGCCTCGCCGCCGCCCTCCTCGCCCAGTCCTCCGTCGTCACGGAGAAGACCGTCGAACCCCCCGCAACCACCGTCGAGGCGCGCACCACCGTCACCTCCGACGGCAAGACCGTCACCGACAAGCTCACCACCACCACCCAGCGCGAGCGCGAGACCGTCGCCAAGACCTACACCGCCGCCGTCGTGGTCTCGCAACGCCCGAACTGCGACTGCCAATGCGGCGGCGATCAGGTCGCCCAGCTCGAGGACCTCCTCTCCGCCCGCCTCGCCGATCTCGGTTTCCAACTCATCTCGCGCGAACTCGTCGTTTCCAACCTCCGCAACTTCGTCCCCGCCGGCGCCCCCGCCGAGGCCGAGTCCGCCAAGGCCTCCAACGCCGCCGAGGCCGCCTTCCTCGACCAGTCCAGCGCCCTCCGCCTCGCCCAAAACCTCGGCGCCGACTACGTCCTCCACGCCTCCATCGTCTCCTGCACCAAGGCCAAACGCACGGTGAACGCCTACGGTCAGCATCTCGAAAACACCGACTACACCCTCCGCGTCGCCTACAAGGTCCTCGACGCCCAGGCCGGCGGCGCGCTCACCGGCGACGTCGTCAAGGCCACCCGCAGCGAACAGGCCAACGCCCACGCCTCCTCCGACTCCGGCGGCCTCCAGCAGGACCTCCTCGACGAGGCCTCGCAGCAGATCACCGCCTCGCTCCGCGCCCGCCGCGACGCCGGCCGCATCGCCGCCGCCAAACCCGCCGCCAAGGCCGTCACCATCACCGTCAACGTCGAGGCCGCCGACCTCTACATCCCCGACGTCCGCATCAACGCCGAAAACGTCGTCACCGTCGGCGAATCCAAGTTCAAGGTCACCCCGCTCGCCGCCACCGTCGAGGTCGACGGCGTCGCCGTCGGCACCGCCCCCGGCAAAATCTCCCTCAAGCCCGGCTTCTCCCGCCTCCGCCTCTCCCGCGAAGGCTTCCAGACCTGGGAACGCACCATCA
>CAMLNJ010000312.1 GCA_946481225.1 uncultured Verrucomicrobiota bacterium
CTCCACGCAGGAGACGCCGCGGGCGACGTGGACAGAGTGGTTGAAATAGACGTAATCGGGAACCTCGTGGACATTGACCCACGGAACCGGATTACCCGAGGCGAAGCTCTCGCGAACGGGCGCGAGGAGCGGGCTGTCGGTCTTGATCTGGTTATGGCAGTTCATGCACGTCTGCGCCGTCGGGATGTTCGAGTGACCCGATTTCTCGACGTTGCTGTGGCAGTAGCGGCAATCGAGGCCGAGCTGCCCCGCGTGCAGGGAGTGGCTGAATGGCACGGGCTGCTGGGGCGCGTAGCCGACACGCGTGTATTTCGGCGTGGCGTAATACGTGACGCCGGCGAGGACGATGCCGGCGGTGAGCCCGATGAAGATCAGGATCTGCAGCGGCAGCTTGTTGACCGACTTGGGAAACAGGTTGGACATAGGCCGGAAAGGGGGCGGCTCCGAACGCGATAAGCGGCGGACCGGGGGTTAGAGGGAATCAGTCGAACGGGCCACCGACCGGGTGTCCGCTTGGATGACGAACGGCCGCTCGGAAGAAGCCGCAGAGCCGTCGGAAGTCGTCGAGTGGGAGCCCGTGGCGGACTTCGCAGCCAGACGGGCGCCGCCGAACAGGCCGAGGCCCGCAAGGCCGGCGAGCGCCTTGGCGACGAAGCTCTTTCGCGTATGAATGTTACTCACGATTTGGTCGGATTTGGTTAAAGTCGCCGCGCACCTCAGAGGTCGGTCATTCCAAAGTAAAACAAAAACTCCACCGAAACGGCCGAGTTAAGAAACGCTAGAAGTTGGACAAAAAATGAGCGGGTCGCGCGCTTATCGACGCCTTGTGGAAAAGGGTGCAAAAGATGTCTCACGAACGACGGGTTCCCGCGACGAGGTCGGCCGCTTTCGCCCCCATCGCCGGCCCGATGGCGGAACGGTTGGCGAGGTTGTCACGGATCACGTTCACGAGCGCGCTGCCCACGACCACGCCGTCCGCGTGGCGCGCCACCTCGGCGACGTGCTCGCGCTTACCGATGCCAAAGCCAACGACTATGGGGAGTTGAGTGTTTTTCCGAATCGCGGCCACCGCCTCCGGTATTCCACTTGCGACCGCATCGCGCACGCCCGTGACGCCTTCCCGGGATACGTAGTAGATAAAACCGGTCGCCGCTTCCACGATCATGGGGAGGCGCTCGAGCGGCGTGGTCGGGGCCACGATAAAGACCGACTTCAGTCCCTCGCGGGCGCAGGCGGCGGCGACGTCGGACGACTCCTCCGGAGGCAAGTCGAGCACGAGCATGCCGTCGAGGCCGGCGGCCTTCGCATCGCGCACGTAGGCCTCGGTTCCGTTCGAGAAGACGAGATTGTAATAGGTATAGAATACAAAAGGCGTCTCCGGAAATTCGGCGCGCAGCGTGCGAACGAGCTCGTTGACCTTCGCCATCGTCATGCCGCCCTCGAGGGCGCGCTGGGCAGCGAGCTGGTTGGTCAGACCGTCCGCGAGCGGATCGGAAAACGGCACGCCGAGCTCAAGGATGTCCACGCCGTTGCGCAGGAGCGCGCGACACGCCTCGAGCGAGGTCGCGAAATCGGGATCGCCGGCGCACAGGTAGGCGACGAAGGCGGCGCGGTTCTCGGCACGGGCGCGGGCAAAGGCGGAGGCGATGCGGTCCATAAACCGCGCATCGACACGCAAAGCCCCGCCGCGCGCAACGGGTTTTTCGTGACCATCGCGGCCCGCGCTCCCGGCCTCGCGCTCAAGCCGCCTCGCTCCCGCGTCAAAAGCTCGCCACCCGCGCCGCGCGCCACCTTCGTGTCCCGACCAGCATGCTCGCCTGCCGTTCGCTCGACGTCCTGCCTCGCCCCGGCGCCGCCCCGCTCGTCCGCGCCGCCGACGCCGATTTCGCCCCGGGCGAGCTCCACGCGCTCATCGGCCCCTCCGGCTGCGGCAAGACCACCCTCCTCAAGGGCCTCCTCGGCATCCTGCCCACGCGGGGGGAAATCCTGCTCCGCGGCGCACCCGTCACCGACCGCGACGCCCTGCTGCGCGAGGTCGCCTTCGCCCCGCAATTCAGCATCGCCCACGGCAAACTCACCGTCGCCGAAGCCCTCTCCGCCGCGCTTCGTCTGTATCGGAGAAATCACGACGCGGGTGACGTCGGCTCCCGCATGCCGACGCTCCTCGGACTCGTCGGCCTGGCCGAGCGCGCCGACACGCTCGTGGAAAAACTCTCCGGCGGACAGCTCCGCCGCCTCGGCCTCGCGCTCGAGCTCGCCACCGAGCCCGCCTGCCTCCTTTGCGACGAGGTCACGAGCGGCCTCGACCCTCGCAGCGAGGACCAGATCCTCGCCGTCCTCCGCCGCCTCGTGGCCGAGCAGAACCGCACCGTTCTCTGCGTCATCCACAACCTCGCGAAACTCGAGCAATTCGACCTCGTCACCGTCGTCTACGAGGGCGCGGTGGTGTTTCAGGGCACGCTCTTAGCCCTCCTCGCCCACTTCGGAATCGCCGACGCGCTCACGCTCTACGACCGCCTCGCCGAGCATCCGGTCGAGGAATGGCTGGAAAAACGTCCCGCCCTCGCGCCGCTCGCCGAATCCGCCCCGCCCTACCCCGCTCCGCATCCTCTCCCCCGCCCTGGCCTGTTCTCGCAAATCCTCACGCTTCTGGCCCGCCGCTGGCGGCTCTTCACGCGCGACCGCGGCACGCTCGCCCTTACCGCCGCGATCACCTTCGGGTTTCCCTGCCTTGTCGTCATCTTCGCCCTCGGCGGCCTGCCTCAACTCCGCGGTCTCGAACTCCAGCCCACCGGAGGCATCCTCGAGTCGTTGCAAGCCCGCGCCGAGTTTCGCCGTGACGCCGCAGACACCGCCACGCTCGTCTCCGGGTTGATCCTGTTTCAGGTCATCCTCGTCTGCCTCATGGGCAGCAACAACGGCGCCCGTGAAATCGCCGGCGAACGCATGCTCTACGAGAAGGAGCGCATGGCCGGGCTGCGCCCCGCCGCCTACGCCAGCGCCAAGATCCTCTGGGTCGCCTTGCTCGGAGCGGCGCAGGGCCTGTGGATGACCGTCTTCGTGAAACTCCTCTGCGCATTCCCCGGCGCGTGGTTGCCTCAGCTCGCCGTGCTCGCCGCCGTGGGCGCCTCCATGAGCGTGGTATGCCTCGGCATCTCGGCCCTGCTTACCTCGCCCGAGCGCGCATCCCTGCTCTCGATCTATCTCGTGGGATTTCAACTGCCGCTCTCCGGCGTCGTCCTCGCCCTCCCCGCCGCGCTCGTCTGGACCGTGCGCCCCTTCATCGCGACCTACTGGGGCTGGTCCGGCTACCTCACCGCGATGCGCGACTCGCGTTTCTACGACGCCGTGGCGCTGCTCGATCCAGGCTGGCTCGCCGCCGCGCCCGTGGCGCTCGCGGTGCTGGGATCGCACGCGCTGCTCGGAGCCGCCTTGGTTTTTCACGGCGTGCGCAGTCAGCGCTGGCCTTGATTAACGGCTCCTGCCGCACGGTTTGTCATCCCTTACCATCGCGCGAAACCTCCCTCGGCGGGCCCTGTCCCATTTCGCTTCCCCATGCACGCGCTCCGGGCTTTGCGGTTGCCGCTCCGCCTCCGCCGCGCGCTTAATTTCTCCCCACCCCTATGCGCAGCCCTCGCCCGCCGGCCCGTCCCCCTCGCGCCATTCGCCCCGCCCTCGCCCTCTGCGCCGCCGTCCTCGCGCTTCTCGCCCCCGGTTGCGCCCGCCAAGGCGACGAAAACTTCCCCGTCGCCGCCTACCTCGACGCCCCCGACAACCTTCAGGGCAACCACTACACGCTCGAAGCCGAGATCGACGCGCAACTCCAGTGGAAGGAAGGCGTCGGCCGCCTCCTCTCGGTCCGCCCCCTCGACAAGGAAAACGCCACTCGCCTCCCTCTC
Source organism: uncultured Verrucomicrobiota bacterium (assembly GCA_946481225.1). Next base: position 3,900 of record CAMLNJ010000312.1, read on the forward strand.
TTCATCGCCGACTCCCTCCACGCCAATCTCATGGTCGCCCAGCGCTACCGTTTCGAGCTCACCGTTCGCCGCGGCGGCCTGCTCTACGTCACCGCCCTCGGCAAAATCTAAGGCGCCCCGCCCCTCGCCGCAGGTCTCAGGTTTCGGGCCTCCGCCCTCGGCTTTTCCGGCTCCTCGCTCCCCGCTCCCTGCTCCTCGCCCCCATGCGCACGCCCCGCCTCTCGTTCCTCGCCGCCGCCTTGGCCGCCGGCCCCCTCCTCGCCCAAACCCCGCCCGCCGCTTCGTCCGCGCTTCCCGCCGTTCCTGAGCTCCCCGCGTCGCCCGCCGCCGCCCCCGCCGCATCAAGCGCCGCCTCCGCCGCCGGCCCAAAGTCCGCCGCCGAATCCGCCTTCAACGCCCTCGGCTCCGCCAACCTCGAAAGCAACACCCTCCTCAAGGTCATCGAGAAGGCCTTCGACACCGACTCCGACGCCTTCAACCCCGAGGACGGCACCCTCACCTACAAGGGCCACACCTACAACCTCGGCCATATGCGCGCCTTTCGCGCCCGCTTCGAACGCTACCTCTCCCAGCCCGAGTCGATCGACAACGAGGTCTACCGCGCCGTCGTGAACGAGATCTTCGGCCTCCTCTCCACCCGCTCCGGCGAGGCCGGCGCGGACAACCTCCGCAAGGCCTGGCAGCTCCTGTATCGCGCCAGCGAATACGATGCGGACGGCGGCGCCTCCCTCGCCGTCGCCAACCAGGTCTTCAACGCGTGGCGCATCC
>CAMLNJ010000313.1 GCA_946481225.1 uncultured Verrucomicrobiota bacterium
TGTATTTGTTGAGCGTGCCGCCCTTCAGCTCGAGGATGCCGTTGCAGAGGACGTTGAGGAACTCGCGGTCGTGCGAGATGATGACCAGGCCGCCGGGGTAGCGCGTGAGGTAGTCCTGGAACCAGAGCAGGGCCTCGAGATCGAGGTGGTTCGTCGGCTCGTCGAGGAGGAGGAGGGCGGGCTCGGCCACGAGGAGGCGGGCGAGGTGCGCGCGCATGATCCAGCCGCCGGAGAAGGACTTGGCGGGCTTCTCGGCATCGCCCTCCTTGAAGCCGAGGCCGGCGAGGATGGTGCGGGCGCGGGGCTCGAGGGTGTAGTCGATGTCCCAGTTGTCCTCGGTGGGCTCGAGCGCCTTGCCGGAGGTGGCGATGCTGATGATCGTCTCGTCGCCGACGGGGGCGGATTCCTGGGGCAGGTAGCCGAAGTCGGCGCCGCGTTCCCACTCGATGGTGCCGGTGTCGGGGCGTTCTTCGCCGAGGATGAGGCCGAAGAGGGTGGATTTGCCCGCGCCGTTGGGCCCGATGAGGCCGAGGCGGTCGGTGCGGGCGATGAAAAGGGAGACGTCCGAGAAGAGTTCGCGGGTGCCGTAGGACTTGGAGACGTCGGAAATCGTCAGCATAAACGGAGCAAAAGATGCGGGGCCGGCGCGCGGGGCAACAAAAAGCCCCGGCGGCGGGTCCGCCGGCTCGCACCGACGCGCGGCGGAGGCGGGCCGGGGTGGGTGAACACATATTTGAACACATGTGGCTTGCCAGCGGGGGGCCATGTGCTTCCCGTGATCGCCTTCACAAGCAGCCGGGCGATCGCCCGGCTCCCTTAAAACACACCAAGAAAGCTCCCACCATGTCCAAAGCAGCCCCCGCCAAAGCCGCCGCCTCCGCCGCTCCCGCCGTCGTCGGCCCCGACCGCAAAAACCTCGAATTGGCCGTCAGCTCCATCACCAAACAGTTCGGCGAAGGCTCGATCATGCGCCTCGGCGACAACCATAAGATGGCCGTCGAGACGGTCTCCACCGGTTCGCTCGCCATCGACCTTTGCCTCGGCGGCGGCGGCCTGCCCCGCGGCCGCATCATCGAGATCTACGGCCCCGAGTCCTCGGGTAAGACCACCTTCTGTTTGAGCGTCATCGCCGAAGCCCAGCGCCGCGGCGGCCTCGCCGCCTTCATCGACGTCGAGCACGCCCTCGACCCGAAATACGCCCGCGTCGTCGGCGTGAAGCTCGACGACCTCCTCGTTTCCCAGCCGGACTCCGGCGAGGACGCGCTCAACATCACCGAGGCCCTGATCCGTTCCAACGCGATCGACGTCATCATCATCGACTCCGTCGCCGCGTTGATCTCCAAGCAGGAACTCGACGGCCAGATGGGCGACGCCACCGTCGGCTCGCAGGCCCGCCTCATGTCGCAGGCCATGCGCCGACTCACCGCGGTCGTCAGCAAGACCAAGTGCATCTGCATCTTCACGAACCAGATTCGCGAGAAGATCGGCGTCATGTTTGGCAATCCCGAGACCACGCCCGGCGGCCGCGCGCTGAAGTTCTTCTCCTCGATTCGCATCGACATTCGTCGCAAGGACCAGCTCAAGACGCCCGACGGCAAGGTCATCGGCAACCGCACCAAGATCAAGGTGGTCAAAAACAAGATCGCCCCGCCCTTCACCGAGTGCGAGTTCGACATCATGTATGACGAGGGCATCAGCCGCACCGGCTCGCTCCTCGATCTCGGCCTCGAGCACAAGATCCTCGAGAAGAAGGGCGCATGGATCGCCTACCAAGGCGAGCTTGTCGGCCAAGGCCGCGACGCCGCCAAGACCACGCTTCGCGAAAAGCCCGAGCTCGCCGCCAAGATCCAGGCCGCGATCTCCGAGAAGGTCACCGTCGCCGGCGGCACCGCCGTGACGGGCGCCGCGGACGAGACCGAGTAGGAAGCGAAGCGAGCCGCGGACGTTTCCGCCGGATTTTTTCACGAGCCGGAGCCCGGTTGGGTTCCGGCTTTTTGTTTTTAACCGCGGATCACGCGGATGGGTGCGGATGCGAACAAGGCAAGGCGCCGAGGAGATCCGGGGAGGATGAATTTTCCAGAGCGTTTCAAATAGAACTGTAGCCGCGCCCGTGCCGGGCGCGTCGTCCGATACCGAGGGGGGGGCACGGCCGACACGGTCGTGGCTACAACGTCATTCCGGGTTATCCGTGGTTGAATCGGTTTCGAAAAGAATCCGCGCTCAGCCGCGCCATCCGCGCGGACGAAGCGGGGGCTGCTCAGAGATCCGGGCAGAACCCGTAGAGCAGGTCGTCGCGCCCCTTTCCGGGCCAGTCCACCTGGTTGACGCGCAGGTGGCGCATGACGGCGAAAACCAGGTCGTTGATCGCCGCTTCGTAACCGAAAATCGAATACAGGGGGGGCGCGTCGATCTTGATCACGAAGGCGGCCAGCCCGACCTCCTGAAGCATGCGCACGCTGCGGTCGACCATCTCGGCCTCGGCGGCGCTGCCGCCTTGCAGGAAGATGACCGGCTTCGGCGCCGCGTTCATCTGCTGGAATGGCCCGTGCGCGAATTGCAGAAAATCGCTGATGGGCGGGCAGGGCCAGTAGACGCCCTCCATGAACTTGCAGGCGAGGTTCTGGCTGAAGTCCGAGATCGGCGCGGCGGTGACGAGGTTGAAGCCGCCCGACCACGCGCTTGGCAGCCGGATCATGGCGTCGAGCAGGTCGCGCGGGGCCTTGGCGTCGAGCAGAGCGGCGAGTTGTCCCTTTGTCGGCAGCGGCGCGCGGCAGCCGGCGAACCGCGCGGTGAATTGCAGCGCCGCGAGGTAGCCGGCGAGCGGGCCGACGAAGCGGATGAGCGTGGTGTATTCCTCGGCGAGCGGGAATTCGACCAATTCGTTGCCCTCGTTGAGCAGGCCTTGGAGGAGCGCGGCGCGGTCGGGTTTGCCCGCCGCGAGCGCCGCGGCCGGCGTGCTCGCGCTGAAAAGGATCGTGTGGGCGAATTCGCGGCGCCGGCGCAGCGCGATCTGGGCGTTGGGCGACACGCCTTGGGAAAAGACCACCAAGGTTTTGCCCTCGAAGGCGCCCGGCGCCGGCTCGACGAAGCCCGACAGCGGCAGATAGGCGGCCGCGCGGTCCGTGAACATGTTCAAGAGCATCACCAAGTAACGGGCGTGCGCCTCCGAGCTGCCCGTGCCGGTCACGAGGAAGCGCTGCGTGCCGAGCGTGCGCGGCGAGAGCGGCGCCGGCCCGCGCTCCAGCATGCTGGTGAGGGTGGCGGGGATGCTGGCGATGCGTGCGGCGAGCAGCTGGTGACCGAGCGGGTCGGAGGAGGATGCGGACGGTTCAATCACGGTTGGGGAGGGGGCGACGAAGCGAAGGGCGCGAAACGAACGAGGATAAGGCGTGCCGTGCCGCGTGGCGGACCTCGGCGAGAGCAGCGTTTGCGCCGCGGCCGGTTTGGCAACCCGCAGGCCCGCCTTTCGGGAGATTGCACCGGAAGACGGCCCTGATTGCCTGCCGCCGTCGCATATTTCGCACGCTCCGCCGATCACGCATGAAAACCATCCTTCTGCTCTTCGCTTCCAATCTCTTCATGACCTGCGCGTGGTATGGTCACCTGAAGTGGAAGTTCCTCGAAGGGAAGAGCCTGGCGACGGTGATTGTCGTTTCGTGGGTGATCGCACTGTTTGAATACTGCCTGATGGTGCCGGCCAACCGCATCGGCTACGCGCAGGGCTACACCGGCTACCAACTCAAGGTCATCCAAGAGGCGATCACGCTTACGGTCTTCATCGGTTTCGCGTGGTTGGTTCTCAAAGAGCGGCTGACTTGGAACTACGCCGTGAGCTTCGCCTTGGTCATGTTGGCCGTGTGGTTCGCCGTCGCCTTCAAGCCATCCGGTGTGGCAGGCGGCGGCCATTGATAGGTTTTAACATATTAATTTAAAGCATGATATCGACTAATTCGATTGATAAATAAGTTGTAACCCAGGGCCGAGAAACGTATTGACTAGGGTTTAGTCCCTAGGTGTAACGGCGCACTTGTTCCGGCGCATGAGCATCGGAACAGCCCTTGTCACATGCGCCTCCTCCGCCGTCCCGGTCGCCCGCTCTTACGTGCCTTCGTTTTGGCCGTTTGCTCTTCTTTCACGCTCCCCGCCTTGGCCGCGGATGCCGCCCTCGGGCTCGCGCAGGTCCGTCAAGTGCCTGCCGTGAACGGCGGAGGCACGGTGGAGGGCTCGATCCACACGATGTCGGGCGGGTCCGTGACACTGAACGGCGGCGCCACGATCACCGGCGACCTCCTCGTGCCCGGCACGCCCGTCGTCCGCACCAACGGCAAACCCAATTACGGCGGCACGCTCGATGGCACCGGGCCCGCGACGCCGTCCGGCTACACGATCACGCTCAACGGCCAGGCCACCCTGCGCAACGTCATCCGCCGCACCGCGCCGCTCGCCCTGCCGGTCGTTGCCTCGCCGCCCGCGCCCTCCGGCACGCGCGACGTCACGCTCAATTCCGCCGCCCAGCCCGTCGGCGCGTGGGCCACGCTTCGCAACCTCACGCTCAACGGCAACGTCGGCCAGATCGCCGTCCCGCCCGGCACCTACGGCGACTTCATCGCCAACGGCGGCTCGGGCTTCACGCTCGGTATCAGCGGATCAACTACGCCGGT
>CAMLNJ010000314.1 GCA_946481225.1 uncultured Verrucomicrobiota bacterium
GGTGGTGAATTCATAGCCGCCAGCGAAGCCCTCCTTCGCGAGGAACTCGTTGAACTCGCCCGTGGGCTCGAAGCCCTTGGGACCGGCGAGGCTGATCTTCATGCCGAAGAGATTGGCGCCGAGCACCCAGGAGTTGGCCATGTTGCAGGCGGTGTCGCCGAGGAAGGCGATCTTGCGGCCCTTGAGCGAGGCGAGGAGCTCCGTCCCGCCGGCGCCCGGGGAGGCCCAGCGTTCCGCCATGGTGAAGGCGTCGGTGTAGATCTGGCAGGGGTGCAGGAAGTCCGTGAGGGCGTTGATCACCGGGATTGTGCCCGCGGCCGCGAGGCGCTCGACCTCGGACTGCTCGTAGGTGCGGACGACGAGGCCATGGATAAACCGCGACAACACCTTGGCGGTGTCCTCGACCGACTCGCCACGGCCGAGCTGGATGTCGTTCTTGTTCAGAAACAGCGGATTGCCGCCCAACTCATGGACTCCCACCTCGAAGGAGACGCGGGTGCGTGTGGACGACTTGGAAAAGATGAGCGCCCACGTCTGGCGTTTGAGCACGGTGCCGTCGTTTTGGCCGCGCTCGGCCTTGAGCTTGCGGGCCAGCCCGAACGTCTCGGCGACTTCATGGGGTGCGAAGTCCGTTTCCTTGAGGAAGTGCTTCATGTATGATGAAGCGTTCTGGCATAAACCGCGCCGCTCCTCCCGTGCGAGGGAAAAGTGCGGCGCGGGGCCGGGCCCCGCCGCCCCCCCCCTCTAACCGCCCCAGACGACTCCGCTGAAAATTCTTCCGCCCGCGCGCGCCCCGCACGGGGACGCCGCCTTGACGTTCCTGTTAAGCTCGCCCCCGTGATCCTCGCCCGCCGGCAGTTCATCGTCCGCGCCGCCCTCGCCCTGGGCGGGCTGGCCCTCCTCCCCGCCCCTCTCCTGCTCGCGGCCGCCGAGGAACGCATTTACCTCGTCCGCCGCGGCGACACGCTCTCGGGGATCGCCGCCCGCCACGGCGTATCCGTCGACGCCTTACGCGCCCGCAACAAGCTCCCCTCGACCCGCCTGCGCGCCGGGCAAAGGCTCGTCATCCCGGCGGCCGGCGAGCCCGCGCAGGCCCCCTCCCCCGCCGCGCCGGCCTCGGCTCTCGCCCCGGTGCTCGCCGCCGCCCGCGGCCTCCGCATCGCACCCGGACGCTGGACCCACCTGGTCGTGCATCACAGCGGGATCGAGGACGGCGACGCCAAGTCCTACGACGGCGCCCATCGCCGCCGCGGCATGGAAAACGGCCTCGCCTACCACTTCGTCATCGGCAACGGCCGCGACTCGGGCGACGGCCAGATCGAGGTAGGACCGCGCTGGACGCGCCAGATCCACGGCGGGCACGTCCGCTCGGAGACGATGAACGAGCACGGCATCGGCATCTGTCTCGTCGGCAACTTCGAGAAACGCAGCCCCGGCAAACGCCAGCTCGCCTCGCTCCACGCCCTCCTCGAACACCTGCGCGGCGAAGGCCTGCCCGGCTCCGCCGTCCCCAAGGTCACCGTCCACCGCTGGGTCGACCGCTCGCACACCGTCTGCCCCGGCCGCAAGTTCCCCTACCTCGAGCTCAAGCGCCGCTACGGGGCCGTGGCGTAGGCGGCCGCCTACGCGCGCCCGCCGCCCGCCAGGCACGCGTCCAGCGCGGCCCGGAGAGCCGGCTCGTCCAGCCTCGCGCCGATGAGCACGATTTCCTGGCGCCGGTCTCCGTCCGGCTCCGCCCAATTCGCGACCACGCCCGGCGGGCGATCCTCCATTCGCGCGCGGCCGGCGGCGATGCGCGCCGCCCACCACACGCTCAGCGTCTCCCACCGCACCACGCCGCCGGCCAACGACACGAAACCCATCTCGTCCGGAGAGCGCGTGGTCCAAAAGAAGCCTTTCGCCCGCAGCACCCCCGGCAGGCCCTCGGCGAAAAGCGCGTTCAACTTCGCCGCGTCGAAGGGAGGCCGCGCCCGGTAGACGAAGCTCGTGATCCCGTAGCGATTTTCATGATACGCCTCGCCGCGCGCGGCCGCCGCCGGTCGCGCCGCGAAGCCGGGCTTCTCCGCGGCGCCCGCCGGGACGAGCGCCGCCGCGTTGAGATCGCGAATCCAGCGCGCCGCGCCGAGCGTGGCCGCCGGATCGAAGCGGACGCGACCGGTGAACAGCTCCGCGGCCACCTGTCCTCGCTCGGTCAAGACCCGCTCCGCCCGCGCGTTCAACCCCGCCGCCAGCGTCTCGGCCCGCGCGACCTCGCCGCCCTCGGCGGTGGCGCGATCGCATTGGTTGAGCACCACGAGATCGGCGCATTCCACCTGCTCGACCATGAGCTCAAAGACGGGGCGCTCGCCGCTTCCGGCCGCCGCGCGCCTCGGCGTCGCGGAGCCGCCGAAGCCGGCCCTCGCCGCCTCGCCCGCGAAAGCCACGACGTCGATCACCGTCACCAGCGCGGCCAGCCGCGCGTGGTCCGAGAGCGTCTTTCCGAAAGGATTCTTGCGCGTGAACAGCGTGGCGACGCCGCGCGGGTCGGCGACGCCGCTGGTCTCGACCCAGATGTGCTCGTAGCGCCCGCTCGCCGCGAGACGGGCTATCGCCTCGCCGAGGTCGTCCGCGCCCGAGCAGCACACGCAGCCGTTGCCGAGCTCGACCACCTCCGCGGCCCCGTCGGCGCCGAGCCCGGCGCGCGCCGCGTTGTCCGCGCTCACGACCGCGCCGTCGATGTTGACCGCCGCCACGTCGTTCACGATCGCGGCCCAGCGCGCCGGCGCGCCGCCGGGCCCGGCGGATCCCGCCTGGCCGAGAATATGGCGCAGAAGCGTGGTTTTCCCCGCGCCCAGGAATCCGCAGAACACCGTCACCGGAGTCCGCCCTCCGCCCGCGCCTTCCCCGCTCATGTCGCGCCTCCCGTCCGCCGCGCGCCGATCTCGGCCCGCGCCCCCGCGACCCACGCCGACGGATGCGCCTCAAACCCGATTTTCGGATAGTAACCGGTCGCGTTCGGCGCGGCCAGGAGCATGAGCTTCGCCGCGGGATGAAGCCGCGCCTGGGTGCGGCGGATAAGCTCCGTCCCCACCCCGCGGCCCTGCCACGCCTCGTCCACGGCGAGATCGGAAAGATAGCAGCAATAGGCAAAATCGGTCACCGAGCGCGCCACGCCGATCAACGCGTCTTGCGCCCAGGCGGTCACGACGAGGTCCGCGTTGTCCAGCATCGCCACGATGCGCTCGCGGTCGTCGAGCGGGCGGCGTTCGCCCAGCGTGGTGCGGCGCAGCACCGAGCAAAACTCGTCCGCCGTGATCTTGCGCGTGTCCTCGTAACGGATGTTCACGTCGCAAGACTGGGTCTTCGGAGGCGCGCCGCGCAATTCCGCGATGGCGCCCGGAACGTCCGGCTTCGACTTTGCCGGATGGCGCGCCTTGGGTGGGGGCTCCGATGCCCGCCGCCTCGCCGCCGCTTCGCGCCTATCTGCTCGCCTTCGCCACGGTCTACCTCGTGTGGGGCAGCACCTACCTCGCGATCCGGGTCGCCGTGGGCTCGATGCCTCCTTTCGCCCTCGCGGCGGTCCGCTTCGCCCTCGCGGGCGGGCTCCTCTTCACCTGGCTCCGCCTGCGAGGAGCCGACTGGCCCGGCCGCCGGCAATGGCGCGACGCCTTCATTTCTGGCGCCTTTCTGCTCCTCGGCGGCAACGGCCTGGTGACGTGGGCGGAGCAAACGATTCCCTCCAGCATAACCGCGCTTCTCATCGGTTCCGGTCCCGTTTTCGTGGTGCTGGTCGAGTGGGCCTGGCCCGGCGGGGTGCGTCCGTCGCCGCTCACGTTCTTCGCTATGCTCCTCGGCTTCGCCGGCGTGGCGTGGCTCGCGGCGCCTTGGGAGACAAACGGCTCCGGCGGCCACGCGCCTCATCCGGCCGGGGTTGCCGCGATCCTCGTCGCCTGCCTGTCCTGGGCCGTGGGCTCGATCTATGGACGCCACGCGCGCGATCCGGCCCCCCCCTTCACCGCGGCGGCGGCGCAAATGCTGGCGGGCAGCGTCGCGCTCGGGGCGGTGGCTCTTGCGCGCGGCGAGTTCTCCTCCTGGGACTTCGGCGCCACGACCCCGCGCGCCTGGGCGGCCTTCGTCTACCTCGTGCTCGTCGGATCTCTCGCCGGCTACTCCTCCTTCGTGTGGCTGGTCAAACACACCACCGCGGCGCGCGCCGCCACCTACGCCTATGTGAACCCAGTGGTCGCCGTGTTCCTCGGCTGGCTCCTGCTCGACGAGCCCGTCGGCCCCCGCACCCTCGCCGCCTCGGCCGTCATCCTCGCCGCCGTGGTGATCGTCACCCTGGCCAAAAACGAGGCCGGTCCCGCCGCCCGGCGTTGACCGCCATCTCCAGGCGACTCCCCCGATCCCGGGCCTGTCTCGGACGCGCCCCCCTGCAACGCCGTCCCCTGAAAACGATTGAGCCGCCTCGATCAATGTCGGGGCGGCTCATTTGTCATGCGGCTCTGGGCCGTTGCGCGGCTATGGCGCTAATCTTCGTCGTTCGTTTTGGCGGAGTAGTTTCGATCTTGGATCTATTTTAGTCCTAACCTAATCGGACTGACTTCTGACTCTGACTTTGTGGCCTTTCG
>CAMLNJ010000315.1 GCA_946481225.1 uncultured Verrucomicrobiota bacterium
CTTCGCGCCGACGGTCCGCCCACACGCTGCGTCCCGCTAGCCGATCGGAGAACGTAACTAAAACCCGAATACAAAAACACCATGCGTCACAACAAGCACCACGCCTCCCTCGGCGTCACCCGCGAGCACCGCGCCGCGATGCTCAGCAACATGGCCGCCTCCCTCATCGAGCACGGCAAGATCCAGACCACTCTCGTCAAGGCCAAGGCCCTCCGCCCTTTCATCGAGAAGGTCATCACCAAGGCCAAGAAGGCCTCCGTCGCGACCGAGCGGAAGGACGCCGTTCATCTTCGCCGCATGGCCCTCAAGGACGTGCGCAACGAGACCGCCATCGCGAAGCTCTTCAACGAGACCGTGAAGGAGTTCGCCAACCGTCCGGGCGGCTACACCCGCATCTACAAGCTGGGCACCCTCGGCCGCAACGACGCCGCCGAAATGGCCCAGATCGAGTTCGTGAAGGCCGACGATCCCGGCTACAAGAAGGCCAAGAAGCCCGCCGCCAAGGCCGAGGCTCCCGCCGCCTAACGCGCCCGTCTGATTTGAACACGGCGCCGTCCTCTCCGCGAGGACGGCGTTTTTCGTTTTTATTCCGATCTCGTGGCGAAACGGCGGAGTCGTTTCGTCTCTTCCGTTTGCCTCGATCTTAACGCGTCCCCCGCATGGACCTCGTCACCGCCACGGTCATTTACTGCTTCCTCGTCGCCGCGGTCTTCCTCGGCCTTTGGATCTACTACGACCGCCGCGACCACGCCCGCTTCGAGGCGGAGCGCCGCCACGTTTCCTTTCAATGCGCCAAATGCGGCCACCTCTATGCCGTGCAAGGCGAGCATCCCCGCTCCGATTGCCCTCGTTGCGGGCAGGAAAACGACCGGTTCCGGTTCTGACCTCCGTCGCGACGCCCGTGATCCTCGACAGCGTCCCGGTTTCCGTCCCTTGATTCCCATCCGCCCCCGCTGCGCTTCTTCCTTGGCCCCTCCGCTGCTAAGCGGTTCGATCTACCTTTAAGCTCATGTCCCAGACCATCGCCGTCCTCGATTTCGGTTCCCAATACACCCAGGTCATCGCGCGTCGCATCCGCGAGTGCCAGGTGCTCTCGAAGATCTACCACTTCAGCACCCCCGCCGCGCAGCTGAAGGCCGACGGCGTCATCGGCGTCATCCTCTCCGGCGGTCCGAGCAGCGTGTTCTCGAAAGAGGCGCCCATGCCCGACAAGGCGATCTTCGGGCTTGGCGTGCCCATCCTCGGCATCTGCTACGGCATCCAACTCCAGGGCCACCTTCTCGGCGGCAAGGTCTCCAAAAGCACCCATCGCGAATACGGCCACGGCGTCCTCACCCTGAAGAAGCCCGGCCGCCTCTTCAAGGGCCTGCCCAGGAAGCTCAAGGTCTGGAATTCCCACGGCGACCGCCTCATCGCGCTCCCTCCCGGCTACGAGGCCATCGGCACGACCGAAAACTCCGAATTCGCCGTCATCGAGGACAAGAAGCGCAACTTCTACGGGATCCAGTTCCACCCCGAGGTTTTCCACTCCGAGCACGGCATCGACGTGATCCGGAATTTCCTCCTTGGCATCTGCGGCGCGCGCCAGGATTGGACCACCAAGGACTACATCGCGCACTCCGTGGAGACGATCCGCGCCACCGTCGGCAAGGAGCGAGTGCTCCTCGGCCTTTCCGGCGGCGTCGACAGCTCCGTCGCCGCAGCGCTTATCCACAAAGCCATCGGCAAGCAGCTCACCTGCGTCTTCGTAGACAACGGCCTCCTCCGCAAGGGGGAGCGCGAGCAGGTGGAGAAGCTCTACGGCGACCATTTCCACATCGACCTCCGCGTCGTGGACGCCTCCAAGCTTTTCCTCGGCCGCCTCAAGGGCGTCTCCGAGCCCGAGGCCAAGCGCAAGATCATCGGCAACACCTTCGTCGAGGTATTCGAAAAATCCCTACGCTCGATAGGCGGCGCGAAGTGGCTCGCCCAAGGCACGCTTTATCCCGACGTCATCGAGTCCGTCGCCATCGCCGGCAACCCCGCCGCGCTCATCAAGAGCCACCACAACGTCGGCGGCCTGCCCGACCGCATGAAGCTCAAGCTCCTCGAACCCCTCCGCGAGCTCTTCAAGGACGAGGTCCGCGCCGTCGGCGAGGCCCTCGGCCTCCCGCGCGAGGTCGTCTGGCGCCAGCCCTTCCCCGGCCCCGGCCTCGGCGTTCGCGTCGCCGGCGACATCACGAAGGAGAAACTCGACGTTCTGAAGGCCGCCGACGCCATCCTCCAGGATGAGATGATGAAATCCGGTTACTACTGGAAGGTCTGGCAGTCCTTCGCCGTCTACCTGCCGGTGAAGTCCGTCGGCGTGATCGGCGACGAGCGCAACTACGCCGACGTCATCTCGCTTCGCATCGTCGAGAGCCGCGACGCCATGACCGCCGACTGGGCGCGCCTGCCCTACGACCTGCTTGCCAAGATCTCCTCGCGCATCACCAACGAGGTCCGGGGCGTCTCGCGCGTGCTTCTCGACATCAGCTCGAAGCCCCCGGCGACGATCGAGTGGGAGTAATCCCAGTCCGGTGGCGGGGCGCGAATTCCGCGCCCCTTTTTTATGCGCAACCTTGCCACCGGAACCTAGGCGCTTCACCGCTTTCTTACCCCTATTAGCCCCTCGACTATGATTTGCGCCCGCGCTTCCCGACTGCTTCGCGTCGTCCTCCCGTTCCTCTGTCTCGGCCTCGCGCCCTTCGTCCGCGCCGAAGATCCGCTCATCGCCAAGGCCCGCGCCTACCTTGGCCCAGAAACCGCGTTGGATGGAGTTCAGTCCCTTCGCATGCTTGGTCAACTCGAGGTGGTCGACGCGAGCGACGCCAGCCCCGGCACCGCCCGGTTGGAGATACTTTTTCAGAAACCAGACCGGCAGCGTATCACTGCCACGAGCGAGGCTCGCACCGAGGTGACCGCCTTGGATGGTTACGACGCTTGGAGCCGCGTCACCGACCCGAAGGAACCTTCCAAGTGGCAAGTTACCTTGCTGGGCCCGGATCAGATCAAGCGACTGCGCGCCAATACCTTTGAGAACCTCGCGTTTTATCGAGGTTTGGAGGCGCGCGGCGCTCGCGTTGAAGATCGGGGCCTCGCCACGGTCGATGGCATCGCGTGCCGGAAGTTCGCGTTCATTCACGGCCTCGACATCGTCTTTACCCGTAGTTTCGACGTCGCCACCGGCCGCCTCGTTTTGACCGAGACCGATAGCGGCACCAAGATCCGCGAAGAGGGCGAGATCCAAGCCGGCGGCCTGCGTTTCCCGAAGCGTATTGTCACGGTAAACACGCTCCCCGACGGCGGCACCCGCACGCTTCGTGTCACGTTCACCGAAATCACGGTCAACCCCGATCTCGCCGCGGACACTTTCGCCGTTCCGACCCTCGGCAACTGACGAGGTGGTCGGGGCGGAACGCGTGACCTTACGCGTAGAAGCCCACGCGCACCCAACAAGCGCGTTGATGACAACGCGCTCCATCTTTGGGAATACCTTCGAAGGTGTGATGTGCGTTTCGACTGCATCGGTATCGAGGAGCGTGCGTTTCGATGGGCATTCGCAACCTGGATGCATTTTCATGTTTGGGGGGCGGTTACCCCGTGCCGATGGATTGCGTAATTCCCGACTCGCCCCGTGGGAGCCCACCTGCCACGTTTGCCGCTTTCACGTTTCGCCGCCCCGCTTCAGCTCATTAACCGTTCTCCTCCCGTGCGCGTCCTCCAGGCTTCCTCCAAGACCTTCGAAACCGACATCGCCGCCTTTTGCCGGGGCGCCACCGTGCCCAAGGAGATCCACGACGCCGTGGCCGCGATCATCGCCGATGTGCGTCAACGCGGCGACGAGGCCGTCGGTTATTACGCCGCCAAATTCGATGGCGCCAAGCTCCGCGCGCGCGACTTCCGCGTGAAGCCGACCGACATCGCCGCCGCCGCGAAACGCGTTCCCGCCGCCGACCTCAAGTCCCTCAAGGCCGCGCACGAGGCCATCGTCGCCTTTCACGAAAAATCGCTGCCCAAGGACTGGCAGGCCAAGAACCCGCACGGCGCGGTCGTCGGCGAAAACTTTTACCCGATCCGCCGCGTCGGCCTCTACGTTCCCGGCGGCGAGGTGCCGCTCGTCTCGACCGTGCTGATGACCGCCACGCTCGCGAAGATCGCGGGCTGCCCCGAGATCGCCGTCTTCACGCCCTCGAATCCTTCGGGCAAGATTTCCGATTCGATCCTCGCCGCGCTCCACCTCGTCGGCATCGACGAGGTCTACTGCGTCGGCGGCGTGCAGGCCATCGCCGCGGCCGCCTACGGCACGCTTACGATCCCCGCGGTCGATAAAATCTTCGGGCCCGGCAACGCCTACGTCTGCGAAGCCAAGCGCCAATGCTTCGGCACCGTCGGCGTCGATTCGCTCCCCGGCCCGAGCGAGGTCATGGTCGTGATCGACGAGAGCGCCGACCACGCCTTCGCCGCCGCCGATCTGCTCGCCCAGGCCGAGCACGGTTCCGGCCGCGAAAAAATCTATCTCGTCGCCCCCGATGCCGCCGATCACGAGGTCGTCGGCCGTGCCGGTGGTGATGA